>CAZFJG010000001.1:0-67075 GCA_964519285.1 uncultured Synergistales bacterium
TTGGAAAATCACGCTCCTGGAAGAAGGCAATTGTATCTGTTCAGCAGGGACAGAGAATTGATTTCTTCGAAGGCGCAACAGTATAGGGAAAAGGGAGGAACATTCAATGGGAATTAAAAAGTTCAATCCCTACACAGCTGGTCGGAGATTTATGACTGCCCAGACCTATGATGAACTTTCATCTGTCGAACCAGAGCGTTCCCTTTTGGCGCCGCTCAGAAGAAAAGGTGGAAGAAATAACCTCGGTCGTATAACCATGAGGCATAGGGGTGGAGGCAACGCCAGAAAATACAGGATCATTGATTTTAAAAGAGACAAAGCAGGTATACCTGGAAAGATAGCAACACTTGAATATGATCCTAACAGGTCTGCCAGGATAGCACTTGTCAATTACGCCGACGGAGAAAAGCGCTATATACTTGCTCCTGCCGGAATCAAAGTTGGAGACAGGGTTCAGTCAGGTCCGGGTTCCGATATAAAACCGGGAAATGCTCTAAAACTCAACGATATACCTGTAGGTACCTTTGTTCATAACATTGAAATGCAGCCAGGCAAAGGAGGAGTTCTATCTCGTTCCGCTGGTACGTCGGCACAGTTGATGGCTAAGGAAGGTAAATATGTTTTTATCAGAATGCCAAGTGGAGAACTCAGGCTTATCCTCCGAGACTGCATGGCTACAATAGGTCAGGTCGGCAATGTCGAGCATGAAAATGTAACCCTTGGCAAGGCAGGAAAGAACAGGTGGTTAGGTAAAAGGCCCCACGTCAGGGGAATGGTTATGAACCCAGTTGATCATCCCATGGGAGGCGGAGAAGGAAGAAGTAAGTCCAAGAAACATCCCATATCTCCATGGGGTACACCAGCCAAAGGGTACAGGACTCGAAAACGTAAACCTTCAGACAGGCTTATTGTCCGCCGAAGGAACACGAAGTAAGGGATTAAGGAGGGTACTTTAGATGGCTCGTTCAACAAAAAAAGGTCCCTATGTTGATGTGAAATTGTTAAGAAAAGTTGAAGATCTGAATGAAACAGGTAAAAAAAGAGTAATAAAAACCTGGTCTCGCAGTTCTACAGTTGTTCCGCCTATGATCGGTCATACCATCGCTGTGCATAATGGAAGAATTCACATTCCTATTTATATTAGCGAAAATATGGTTGGACATAAGCTTGGGGAGTTTGCTCCTACCAGGAAGTTCGGTAAACATGCCGGGCAGGAACGTTCATCCAGGGTTAGATAAGGAGTGTGAGATCATATGGAAGCAAGAGCTGTAGCTAAGCAGGTAAGAATATCGCCTTTCAAGGTGAGGCAGGTTTTGCCACTTATAAAGGGGAAATCTGTTGACGAAGCGATGATTAACCTGAAATATAATCCCAAAAGGGCTGCCAGAGTAATTTCGAAAGTTCTTCAAAGTGCCGTAGCAAATGCGGAACATAATTATGGACTTGATCTGGAAAGGCTAAAAGTTGTTTCTGCAACGGCCGACCAGGGCCCGGGGATGAAGCGTTGGCGTCCGGTATCTATGGGAAGAGCGCATCCATATCGTCATAGAACTTCCCATATTACAGTCACAGTGGCTGAAAAGTAAGGAGGGGTGATTAGTGGGACAGAAAGTTCACCCGATAGGATACAGGTTGGGAATAAACAAGGAATGGGAATCCAAGTGGTTCGCTGAGGGTAAAGCCTACGCCAAAAACCTTCACGAGGACCTGCGTTTAAGGAAATGGATCATGAATAAATGGTCTAATGCAGGCATTCCCAAGGTTGAGATCGAAAGAATAGGGAATGTTATCAGATTTTCAGTTTGGACCTCCCGGCCTGGTGTAGTTATCGGAAGAGGCGGCAAGGAAATACAGTCAGTCAAGGAAGAACTACAGAAAATGACTGGTTCTAAGATCATGATAAATGTTCAGGAAATAGCGAATGCTGATGTTGAATCCCAGTTAGTGGCAGAGAATGTTGCAGCAGGACTGGAAAGGCGCGTTAGCTTCAGAAGAGCCATGAAACAGGCTATTTTCAGAGCAATGAAATCAGGAGCAAAGGGAATCAAGGTTCAGTGTTCGGGAAGGCTCGGTGGAGCAGAGATAGCCAGGACTGAGTGGTATAACGAAGGTCAGCTTCCGCTTTCTACAATAAGGGCAGACATTGACTATGGTTTTGCAGAAGCCAAAACAATGTATGGTGTTATTGGTGTGAAAGTGTGGATATATCGTGACCGAGAAAACGAGAAAGCCGGTTCACAGAAACCAGGCAGGAAGGCAAGGAGGTAATTCTCTATGCTTATGCCCAAACGCGTAAAATATCGTAAGCCACACAGAAGCCCACTACGCGGTAAAACCAAGGGAGGAGCAACGGTTTCTTTTGGAGATTATGGCCTTCAGGCTCTGGAATGTGGATGGATAACAGCAAGACAGATAGAGGCCACGCGTATAGCAATAACAAGGAAAATGAAAAAGGGAGGAAAGGTCTGGATAAGGATCTTCCCCGACAGGGCAATGACAAGGAAACCTCTTGAAACTCGAATGGGTAAGGGAAAAGGAAATCCTGAATACTGGGTAGCTCCGGTTAAAAGAGGAAGGATCATGTTCGAAGTGGCAGGAGTTTCCAGAGATGTTGTAGAAAGAGCTTTTACAACAGCTTCGCACAAATTGCCGATCAAGGTGCGTATTGTCGCCCGTGAAGGTGTTGGTGGTGAATAACCATGAATGTGAAGAATTTGAGAGATTTGACAATTGAGGAACTTGAAGAGAAGCACCTGGAGTATAAGGAAGAGCTTTTTAACCTCAGATTCCAGAATGCTATAGGGCAGTTAAAGAATACCAGCAGGATCAAAGATGTGAGAAAAACCATAGCAAGGGTCCTCACCGTTCTTAAAGAAAAACAGCAGGCGGAACCTGTTCGCCAGCTCGGAAGGAGGTAATCTCTGATGGAGGAGAGAACACCTAATCGAAAGACAAGGGTGGGTGTCGTTACCAGCGACAGAATGGATAAATCTGTAGTGGTAAGTGTATCCCGCTATACTGTTCACCCTCTTTACGGAAAAAGAATTACATTGAGCAAGAAATATCTTGCCCACGATGAAAACAATGAATGCCGTACAGGGGACACTGTTTCTATAGGAGAGGGAAGACCCATCAGCAAGAGAAAGAGTTGGAGCGTTCTCAGAATAATAGAGAGAGCCCCCCTGCTTGACAGTGAAACTTCTTCATCGAGGGAGGAGTAATCAATGATTCAGCTTCGTACTACATTAAGGGTAGCCGATAATTCTGGGGCTAAGAAGATCGAGTGCATTCAGGTTCTGGGAGGTGGAAGACGTCGCTGGGGAAGTATTGGTGACGTTATAGTCGGTTCGGTCAAGGAAGCCATTCCCAACAGCAATATTGCTAAGGGGCAGGTTGTGAAAGCTGTCATTGTCAGGACTAAAAAGGAAGTTCGCCGCAAGGATGGTACTTACGTAAGGTTCGATGATAATGCCGCTGTCATTATTGACAATAACGGTGATCCCAGGGGCACCCGAATCTTTGGCCCTGTAGCGAGAGAACTTAGGGCAAAAAAGTATATGCGTATTCTTTCTCTTGCTCCGGAAGTTGTTTAGGAGGGCATTGGAAATGGCAAAGATGAGAATAAAAAAAGGTGATCGGGTAAAAGTGATCTCGGGTAAAGACAAAGGCAAGGAAGGCAAAATACTTAGAAATCTTCGCGACAAAGGTATGGTCGTCGTAGAGGGTATTAACATGGCAACTAAACATGTCAGGCCCACCCAGAGTAATCCTCAGGGGGGGATTGTCAAACAGGAATCTCCTATATATGATTCAAAGGTTATGCTCGTTTGCCCTTCATGCGGAGAGCCTACCAGAGTGAATCGCGCTTTTCTTGAGGACGGACAGAAAGTTCGCCTGTGCAAGAAATGCGGCGAAGTCATTGACAAGATTTAGTGAGGAGGCTTGAAGACATGACTGCGCGTTTTTACGAGAAGTACAGGCAGGAAATAGTCCCCGGACTTATGAAACAGTTCAAGTATAAAAATGTAATGCAGGTACCCAAGTTGCAGAAAATAGTAGTTAACATGGGTGTCAGCGAGGCTAAAACTGATTCAAAGTATATGGATTCTGCAATAACCGAGTTGGAAAAGGTAACTGGACAGCATCCACTTGTGAAAAAGGCCAAACATTCCATAGCTGGCTTTAAACTTAGACAGGGAATGCCTGTTGGATGTATGGTAACCCTTAGAGGTGAGCGCATGTGGGAGTTTGTGGACAGGCTTATTACTATTGTCCTTCCCAGGATCAAGGATTTTCAGGGTGTTTCGGAAAAAGCCTTTGATGGCAAGGGGAATTATAATCTTGGTCTCAAAGAGCAGCTTATTTTTCCTGAAATAGATTATGACAGTGTAGCAAGAGTGAGAGGCATGAACGTTACATTTGTAACGTCAGCATCAAACGATGAAGAAGCTATGGCTTTATTCTCGGCTCTTGGAATGCCGTTCAGGCGTTAGAAAGGGGGATATTAAGATGGCAAGAAAAGCTATAGAAAACAAGGCTAAAGCAACCCCCAAATTCAAGGTACGTAAGTATAACAGATGTCCCATTTGTGGACGCGTTCACTCGTACATGCGTAAGTTTGACATGTGCAGATGCTGCTTTCGTAAACTTGCACGCGAGGGTAAAATTCCCGGCGTTGTCAAGTCTAGCTGGTAAAAGAGTGAGCTGAAAAGGGGGCTAATTTAATGTACGTAAATGATCCCATAGCGGATATGCTTACCAGAGTTCGCAACGCGAACATGGTTTATCACGGGACAGTAGATATACCTCTCAGTAATATAAAGCTTGGCATCGCCAAGATTTTAAAAGAAGAAGGATATATCAGGAATTACAAGGTTATCAATGATCCTAAAAAACCATACTCAACATTAAGGATCTTTATGAATTACGGACCTAATAAGGAACGTATAATCCAGGGTTTAAGAAGAGTCAGCAAACCTGGTAGACGTATCTATGTAGGCAAGGATGATCTGCCCAAGGTTATGGGTGGTCTGGGAGTCGCTGTTATTTCAACGTCTCAGGGATTGAAGACCGACGCTGACGCCGGCAAGCTTGGTTTAGGCGGAGAGGTCGTCTGTTACATATGGTAACGGGAGGTGTAAAAGTTGTCACGTATTGGTCGTAAAGCCGTTCCTCTTCCAAAGGGGACCAGCGTAACTATAAAAGATAATAAAATTATAGCCAAGGGGCCTAAAGGTGAACTGAGCACCCCTGCAGTACCAGGTATCAATCTGGAAGTTACTGAAACAGAAGTACAGTTCACCAGAGATAATGATGAAAAGAGGACAAAAGCTTTTCACGGTATGGTAAGGGCTTTGGTTAATAACATGGTAACTGGAGTTTCTTCTGGCTTCGAGAGGAATCTTCAAATTGTCGGAGTTGGCTACAGAGCCCAGGTCCAGGGGGAAAATCTTGTTCTTAACCTCGGCTATTCCAATCCGATCGAGTACGCAATGCCCGAGGGTATAGAGATCGCAACAGATGGTCCTACAAAGATCAGCATTAAGGGTATTGATCGTCAGAAAGTGGGTCAGGTCGCTGCAGTTATCAGAGGGTTCCGCCCACCAGAGCCCTATAAGGGTAAAGGTGTAAGGTACGAAGGAGAACAAATAATCCGCAAAGCCGGCAAGGCCGGGGCATAAGATTAAGAGGTGAGTAACAATCATGAGTATTCGCAGCCGGAATAGATCAAGGATGGTTCGTCACAAGAGGTTGAGAAGCAAGGTGGTTGGTACTGCAGATCGGCCAAGAATGGCTGTTTATAAAAGTCTGAATAACATATATGTCCAGTTCATTGATGATTTGGCAGGACACACTTTAGCTGCTTCTTCAACTCTTGAAAAGGATGTAAACGAAGGCCTTGAAAGCAGAACCAATATAGAGGCAGCTACCAGACTTGGTAAGACTGCTGCAGAAAAAGCAAAGTCAAAGGGAATAACAAATGTTATTTTTGATAGAGGTGGCCACAGATATCATGGCCGCATCAAGGCTCTTGCTGACTCGGCCAGAGAAGCCGGGTTGCAGTTCTAGGGAGGAATGCTGATAATGACAAACAAGGCAATTTCAGGCAATGGATCAGAACTCAGCGAAAGAGTTGTTGCGATTAACAGGGTCAGCAAGGTCGTTAAAGGTGGAAAGAGATTTAAATTCAGTGTTCTCGTAGTAGTAGGAGACGAAGAAAGCCGTGTCGGAGTTGGCATGGGCAAAGCCAAAGAGATCTCTGAAGCCGTTCGCAAGGGAATAGAAAAAGCATCCAAGGATCTTGTTGAAATAAAGAAGGTTGGTAGTACTATCCCCCATCCTATAACCGGAAGATACGGAGCTGCTCAGGTTTTGCTTAAACCTGCCGCGCCTGGTACTGGGGTTATAGCAGGAGGAGTAGTGCGTGCCATTCTTGAGTTGGCAGGAGTAAAAGACGTTCTTACAAAGGTTGTAGGAAGAACTAATAACCCTGTTAATGTCGCAGGAGCGACCCTCGATGCTCTCATTAGATCGAGAACACCTGAAGAGATAATGACACTTAGAGGCAAAACAGAAAGCGACAGCGAAGCTGCCAGTGCCTGAGGAGGATCATGAATATGGCCAAAGTGAGCATAACATGGAAGAAAAGCTCTATTGGACGACCTGAAAAACAGAAAAGAATTATTCGTGCGCTTGGTCTCAGGCGTCTTAACCAGACAGTAGTTAAAGACAACAGTCCGGAGATTATGGGGATGGTTAACAAAGTTTCTCATCTTCTCGAGTGGACTGTAAGTGATAGTTAAATGGAGGTATCGGACATGAACCTTAGTAACCTGCACCCCCAGCCAGGTTCCAGACGAAAGACCAAAAGACTTGGCCAGGGCGTTGGAAGCGGATCCGGAAAGACCTCCGGACGAGGTCATAAAGGCCAGAAAAGCCGAAGCGGAGGAAACATTAAGCCGGGATTTGAAGGAGGCCAGATGCCTCTTTCAAGAAGAACTCCAAAGAGGGGTTTCAATAACAGGCGTTTTGCAACTAACTTCCAGTGTGTAAATCTTGGAAGTATTGCCAGCAAGTTTTCAGAGGGAGATACTGTAGGTATTAAGGAACTTTATGAGAGCAGGCTGGTCCGCAACTCTGGAAAACCTGTAAAGGTCCTTGCCAAAGGCGAGCTGGGATCAGCAGTTGTAATTCGTGCTAATGCGTTCAGTAAAAGTGCAATATCAAAGATAGAAGCTGCAGGTGGGAAAGCAGAGGTGGTATAGTTGCTTGATTCTGTAAGAGATGCTTTCAGACTTCCTGATCTAAAAAGAAGGATACTCTTTACAATTGGAGTTTTGTTCCTCTTTAGACTTGGAGCCCATATACCGACACCCGGAATTGACCCGGATGCAATGGCTCAACTTTTTGAGGGTGGAGGCATCCTGGGTTTCCTGGATATTTTTGCAGGAGGAGCACTCAGAAGATTCAGCATTTTTGCACTTGGAGTTGCACCCTACATAAATTCAAGTATCGTAATGCAGCTACTTGTTGTAGTTATACCAGCTCTGGAAAAGATTCAGAAAGAAGGAGAAGAGGGCAGAAAAAAGATTGTCCAGATCACCAGGTGGGGAACCATATTTTTTGCCCTTATCCAGGCAGTAGGTCTCACATTCTGGATCGGCAGGGTAGGAATTTTTTCCGGTACTCTTTTTGATGGCATTGTAGTTGTTGTAACTGTTACTACAGGAGCTGTTGCCGTTATGTGGCTGGGAGAAGAGCTTTCGGATCACGGTATTGGTAACGGCATTTCCCTTCTGATCTTTGCCGGTATAGTGGCAAGGATACCTGAAGCCATGGTAAGAACCTGGAAAATGATTACCATGGGAGAGGTTAATGCATTTGTAATGATTCTGGCATTGCTTCTTATCCTGGTTGTTGTAGCGGGATGTATCATGCTTCAGGAAGGACAGAGAAGACTTCCTGTTCAGTACGCAAAACGTGTTGTAGGGAACAAGATGTATGGAGGGCAAAGTACATTTATTCCGTTGAGGGTCAACCAGGCGGGAGTTATTCCAATTATTTTTGCTTCTTCTGTGCTTATGTTTCCCTATACCATCGCAAGATTTTTCAGCGGAGATATTGCAGCATTCATGCAGAGAATACTTGCTCCTGGAAGCATTCTTTACATGATTCTTTACGTTGCTCTTATCATATTCTTTTCATATTTCTATACAGCAGTCGTTTTCAATCCAGCTGATATTGCTAATAATATGAAAAAATATGGAGGTTTTATACTTGGTATAAGACCAGGAAGACCTACGTCAGATTTTATTGAAAGAGTTATGTCCCGTATAACACTTGGAGGTTCCATTTTCCTTGCAGTTATAGCATTGATACCAACTCTTATGACCCAGATCATGGGTATTACAAGTTTTTACTTCGGTGGAACAGCAGTACTCATTGTCGTTGGAGTTGCCCTTGACACTGTTCATCAGATAGAGGGTCAGCTTCTTATGCGTCACTATGAAGGGATACTCAAGAGACGCGATAAAACCGGCGGATTACTGAGATTTTAAGAGGTGATATTTAAAATGAGATGTATTTTGCTCGGACCGCCAGGTGCAGGAAAAGGGACTCAGGCAGCAGTTATCAGAGACAGATATAATGTTGCTCACATATCTACGGGTGACATTCTTAGAAGTAACGTAAAGGAGAAAACAGACCTTGGGCAGAAGGCAAGTTCCTACATGGAAGCTGGAGAGCTTGTACCTGATTCTCTCATCATCGAGATGATGAAAAAGCGACTCTCTCAGTCTGATTGCAACAAGGGATTCCTTCTCGATGGTTTCCCAAGAACGGTCAGTCAGGCAGAGGCTCTTGACAGTCTTCTTGAAGATCTGGATGTTGAACTCGATGCTGTTATTCTTCTTGATGTTTCGGATGAAGTTGTTGTGGAAAGGCTTTCAGGTAGAAGGGTTTGCAGGAATTGTGGAGCTATATACCATATGAAAAATCATCCACCAGAAAAGGAAGGAATTTGTGACCTTTGTGGGGGAGAAATTTTTCAGAGAAAAGATGATACTGAAGACGTTATAAGACAACGCCTTGGTGTATATCATCAGCAGACTTCGCCCCTTATTGAGTATTATCGGAGTTCCGGTAATCTCAAAGCAGTAAATGCTGAAGGATCCAGTGACAGTGTTCTCGCTGTAATAGAAGATCTTTTCGGGAAGAAGAAATAATGATTACTTTGAAAAAAGATCATGAGATTCAAAAGATGCGTGTAGCCTGCAGAATTGTCAAAGATGTTCTGATGCTTCTTCATGAAAGGATCAAACCGGGTATCAGTACCCTTGAACTTGATGAATTCGCTGAAAACTACATCAGAAAAAATGGTGCAACGCCTTCAGAGAAGGGCTACAGGGTTCCAGGGATACCAACACCTTTTCCATGTTCTATCTGTTCATCAATAAATGATGAAGTAGTTCATGGAATACCTTGTTCAGACAGGGTTCTTCATGAAGGTGATATTGTAAGCGTGGATCTTATGGCCTGTTTTGAAGGTTACCACGGCGATGCAGCCTATACGTATAAAGTTGGTAATATTAGTTCTGAAAGACAAAGACTGCTTGATGTAACCAGGGAAGCTTTGAACAGGGGTATTCAGGCAGCAGGACCCGGGAAGACTGTTGGCGATATCGGTCATGCTGTTGAAAGTTTTATATTTCCACAGTCTTTCGGCATAGTAAGAGAATATGCCGGACATGGACTTGGAAAAAAACAGCATGAACCTCCCCAGGTCCCTAATTATGGACGTCCAGGTCGCGGTGTTACGTTAAAACCAGGTATGACCATCGCGATAGAGCCTATGATCATGAACGGTGAGGAAAAAGTCTACACTGGTACAGATGGCTGGGTAGTGCTTACTGCAGATGGATCAGATGCAGCCCACTTTGAGAAAACGGTTCTGATCACAGAAGAGGGAGTGGAGATTCTGACTCCCTGGGAATGATCAGCCATGGTCGTGGAGTTAAGTATCGGACAGGTCGTTATTTCCAGGAAAGGTAAAGATAAAGGCCGATTATATGTTGTGACAGGTTTTTCTGAAGATGGCCGGTGTGCCTTTATCGCTGAAGGTTTAAAGTTTACTTTCAGCTTTCCCAAAAGAAAGAACAGGATCCATCTTCAGGCTGTGAATATTTTCATTTATCTGCCTGAATATCAGGATGAACTGGAAAATAACAACATAACACGCGAGATTGACAACATAATCAGGGATACTCTGGAGAACTTGAGAAAGACAAGGAGGTTGAACAGACCATATGGCCAACAAGGATGAAGCAATACAAGTTCACGGGAAAGTAGTAGAGCCTCTTCCGAACGCTATGTTCCGGGTCGAACTTGACAATGGGCATAAGATACTTGCACATGTTTCAGGTAAGATGAGAATGCATTTTATAAGGATACTTCCTGGAGACAGGGTGCTTGTAGAGATCTCACCTTACGATCTCACGAGAGGACGGATCGTCTACAGGTATAAATAGTTATTAGCAAAAACTTGGATATATCAATTCTTTCGTGTTAATATTAGGGTCTTTTGAGGTTTACAGGAGGAGAGTGAACTGATAATGAAAGTTAAACCATCAGTAAAACCTATGTGCGAACATTGCAGGGTGATCAAAAGAAATGGTGTAATAAGAGTTATCTGCAGTAAAAATCCGCGACATAAACAGCGACAGGGAGCAAGGAGGTAATTAGATGGCTCGTATAGCTGGAGTGGATCTGCCTCGCGATAAAAGAGTAGAGGTTGGTCTTACATATATTTTCGGAATAGGACATACTACATCCCTTAAGATCCTGGGATCTACGGGGATTGACCCTTCTACAAGGGTAAAGGACCTTACTGAAGAAGAAGAGCAGAAGCTTCGTCAGGAGATCCAGGGTAGTTATAAAGTTGAAGGTGATCTCAGGCGTGAGGTTACGATGAACATTAAGAGACTAATGGATATAGGTTGTTACCGAGGTCTCAGGCACAGGATCGGCCTTCCTGTCAGAGGACAGAAGACCAAGACAAATGCCAGGACAAGGAAAGGTCCGAGACGAACAGTGGCAGGCAAGAAAAAAGCCATTAAGTAATAGAAGAGTTATCTAACTTTGGTGAATCTCAAGGAGGCTGGATAAATTGGCCAAACGCAAACAGCGAAGAACCAAAAGAAAAGAAAAAAAGAATATAAGTTATGGTGTTGCCCACATATATTCCACATTCAATAACACAATAGTCAGTGTAACTGACAAAGTGGGTAACGTTATTGGATGGGCATCCGGCGGTAATGTCGGTTTCAAGGGTACAAGAAAATCGACCCCATTTGCAGCCCAGATTGCAGCACAGGAAGCAGCAAAGCAGGCCCAGGATAATGGAGTTCAGGAGATCGATGTCATCGTAAAAGGTCCTGGACCAGGAAGGGAATCGGCTATACGGTCACTTCAGGGGGCTGGTTTGCAGGTAAACATGATTAAGGATAATACGCCAATTCCCCATAATGGATGCAGACCGCCTAAAAGGCGTCGTGTATAGTTGTCGGGGAAGGGAGGAGAATCAATATGAGCAGATATACAGGTCCGGTCTGCCGTTTGTGCCGGGCAGAAGGTACAAAGCTCTTTCTAAAGGGAGACCGCTGTTACACTGAGAAATGTTCTATTTCCAGGAGAGAAACGAAACCTGGAAAAACGGCGACCAGCAGGAGAGGCAAGGTTAGTGAATACGGACTGCGTTTGAGGGAGAAACAGAAACTTAGAAGGTTTTACGGAATGAATGAATCCCAGTTCAGAAGATATTTCGCTATGGCGAACCGTTTAAGCGGACAGACAGGTCATAACTTCTTGAGACTTCTTGAGGAAAGGCTTGATAATGTAGTCTACCGTCTGGGTATAGCGAACAGCAGACAACAGGCAAGACAGCTTGTAAGGCATGGCCATATAAATATTGACGAAAAAAAGGTTAATATTCCAAGTTACTCTGTCAAGCCAGGCCAGGTGGTCTCCATCAGGGAAGGTAGCCGAGACGTCCCTGTGATAAAGGAGAACATGGAAGTGGTCTCATCCAGGACCATTCCGGAATGGCTGGAGATGGACGGAGAGAAATTGCAGGGCAAGATACTTTCTGATCCATCCCGCGACCAGATGGATGTACCAGTAAATGAACAGTTAGTGGTCGAGTTTTATGCAAGATAATTACTCGAAGGGTGTGGGATATTTTGGAACTTCTGCGGCCTGAGATTAAAATTGAGCAGTCTACCGAGACCTATGCCAAGGTAATCCTGGAACCTCTTGAAAGAGGTTATGGAGTGACTCTTGGCAATACTCTTCGCAGGGTGTTGCTTTCATCGATCAGTGGTTCAGCTATAACTTCAGTAAGGATCGAAGGAGTTCTTCATGAGTTCAGTACTATTTCCGGTGTCAGGGAAGATGTTATAGAGCTTCTTCTCAACCTGAAGAAAATTCCGGTAATATCATATAGTGATGAAGTAAGGGTACTTAGGCTTGAGGCTGAAGGTCCACAGGTTGTTACAGCTGGAATGGTCCAGCCAGACAGTGAAGTGGAATTCACAGATCCTGACGCTGTTATCTGTACACTCGAAGAGGGTGCCCATGTTGCAATGGACTTCTACATCGAGCAGGGACAGGGTTATGCTAATATTGATCGTCCAAGACCTGCCTATCTTCCTACAGATGCTCTTCTGATAGACGCGGTCTTTTCACCGGTCCTTAGAGTGCAGTATGATGTACAGGCAGCGAGAGTTGGTCAGAAAACTGATTATGACGGACTTGTTCTCCAGGTATGGACCAATGGGGTAATAAAACCTGATATAGCAGTAGCAGAGGCGGCTGGAATAGTCAGGAACTATTTTGGCATGATAATTGAGGAAATAGAAAAGTTGAACCCTTCTCTTCAAACCGGATCAGAAGGTGACACTTCTTCCTACGACAATATTCAGTCTGCAGGAAATGAGACTTCCGCGGCGGCAGAGGAAGAGGACCTTATTCTTTCAAGACCGGTAAGAGAACTGGAACTTTCGATAAGAAGCGAGAATTGTCTTCTCAGGGGCGGTATTCAGACAATTGGGGACCTTGTACATAAAACGAGGGAAGATCTTTTGAAGATCAGGAACCTTGGAAAGATATCGCTTAGAGAGATCGAGGAAAAAGTTGAGAAACTTGGTTATCCCTTGAAGCACAGCAATGAAGAAAACCAGTCTGATGAATCCGAAGATTCGGAAGATGGAATAGAGCCTAAGGAGGAGTAGTTCCATGAGACATCATATGGACAGAAGGACCCTCGGGCGTTATGGTAGTCACAGAAAAGCAATGCTTTCAAATCTTGCTGTAAGCCTTTTTATGGAAGAAAGTATTGTAACGACACTTACCAGGGCCAAGGAACTTAGAAGGGTCTCAGAAAAACTTATTACACGCGCAAAAGATGATACAGTCCACGATAGACGTATCGTAAGGTCCAGACTTCCTCACAAGGATGCAGTGAACAAGCTTTTCAATGACATAGCTAAAAGGTATGAAGGAAGACCTGGAGGATATACCAGAATAGTAAAGATCGGTAATAGAAAGGGAGATTCCTCTCCCATGGCAATAATACAGCTGGTTGAATAACCATGAAAGAAGGGGTTGTTTTTTCCCTCAGGGATCTTTCTTTCAGTTATCCCGGAGGGACTTGCCCCGTACTGGACAATATCACCCTTGAAGTTAATGAAGGGGAGTGGTTAGCTCTAGTGGGGAGTAATGGTTCAGGAAAATCTACCCTTGCCAGGTTACTTAACGCCCTGCTTGTTCCATTGCAGGGCGATTGTTTTATTTATGGTATGGATAGCAAAAAGCCTGAAAACCTGTGGGAAATAAGAAAATCTGTCGCAATGGTTTTTCAGAACCCTGATAATCAGATCGTTGGAAGCGTTATAGAGGACGATACAGCCTTTGGTCCCGAAAATATAGGTGTCGATCCTTCTGAAATCCGTGAAAGGGTGAACTGGGCCCTGGAAGTCACCGGTCTTTCCGGTATGGCCAGAAGAGCTACCTATGCCCTGTCTGGTGGGCAGAAACAGAGACTGGCTATAGCAGGAGCTCTGGCAATGTATCCCCCGGCTATTATTTTGGATGAACCTACTGCTATGCTTGATCCTCAGGGAAGAAGTGAGATCATAGAAGTTCTTAAGGGTTTGAAGAAGCGAGGTATAACTATTGTATATATAACTCACCGCCTTGAGGAAATAGTTTATTGTGACAGAGTAGCATTATTAGAGAGTGGGAAGATCCCTTATATTTCCTCTCCTGTAGATCTTTTTGCCGAGATGGATAAAATGGACAGATGGGGTCTTGAACTGCCTCCCTTTGTAAGACTATGGTCAATACTGAGGGAAAATAGTGTACTAAAACCTTCTACAAGGCCTGTTATTAATGAGGTGTTATCAGATCTATGTCAATAGAGATAGATGACCTTACATATGTTTACCATCAAGGTACACCACTTGAGAACAAGGCTCTGGACAAGATCAGTCTGAAGATAAACAAAAATGAATGGCTAAGTATTGTTGGACATACGGGAAGTGGTAAATCTACACTTGCTCAGCATTTCAATGCGCTCTTGCAGCCTCAGACTGGAGAGATTAGAGTAGATGGGCTTTCTACTTCCTCTAAAACAAATGTCTTAAGGACGATCAGACAGAAGGTAGGTTTGGTTTTCCAATATCCCGAACAACAGCTTTTTGCCGAAACTGTTTATGATGAAATAGCCTTTGCCCCCCTGAACTGGAAGACAGAACATGATGATCTGGACGGAATAGTTACAGAAGCACTTTACAATGCAGGACTTGACTCGTCCTTCAAGACCAGAAATCCCTTTCAGCTTTCAGGTGGAGAGAAAAGAAAAGTAGCTATTGCTTCAGTGCTTTCGGCCTCCCCATCCTACCTTGTTCTGGATGAACCCACAGCAGGACTTGACAGTTCAGGAAAAAGGGATCTTCTTGGCCTGTTAGCATCCCTTCGGGACCAGGGACTGGGGATAGTTCTTATTACTCATGATCTTGAGCTTGCTCTGACATCAAGTGAACGTATACTGGTGATAGAGAAGGGAAAATCAGTGACATTCGGAACACCAGATGAAGTACTTGATTCACTTACACAAACCCGTGTCAGCGGGCTGGTTCTTCCCGATACGGCCAGACTTGCACGAAATCTCCAGGATACCGGATGGAATGTTCCTCACTGTCTGGATGAAACTGAACTGGCAAAAGCCATTATCAAGGTGAAAAAAACATGAAATTTTTAAATCATTTAACCTTTGGTCAGTATCTGCCAGCTGATTCAATTATTCACAGAATGGATCCCCGCGCAAAGATACTTGGGATAGTTTTACTGCTGACCGGAGTCTTTATTGTTAAAAGTCTTAATACATTTATAGTCTGGTTTGCTGTTTTGGCAGTAATAACTTTTATGTCAAAGCTTCCCTTTAAGGTTATTCTAAGGTCTGCAAAGCCAGTTATCATACTTGTTATTTTTACCGCCTGTATACATTTGTTTCTCACTGACGGGGAAATTCTGGTCAAGGCAGGTTTTTTAAAGATCACTGATGAAGGTTTAAGAATGGGCATTTACATGGCTATGAGGCTTTTGCTTCTGGTTCTTTTTGCATCACTTCTTACTCTTACTACAACTCCTATGGAACTCGCAGATGGTCTGGAAAAGCTTTTTTCTCCCCTGAAGGTAATTGGATTCCCGGCTCATGAGCTGGCAATGATGATGACAATTGCCCTGCGTTTCATACCAACACTTTTAGATGAAACGGACAGAATAATGAAAGCTCAGCTGGCAAGAGGGGCTGACCTTGATCAGGGTTCTATTTTTAAGAGGCTGAAGGCTTTCATTCCTGTCCTTGTTCCCCTCTTCGTAATAGTTTTTCAGAGGGCAGAAGATCTTGCACTTGCCATGGAATCCCGGTGCTATAAGGGCGGTAAAGGAAGAACAAGGATGAAACCTCTTAAATGGAATCTTCATGACAGCCTGGCTTTCTGTGTACTTATAGCAGTAGTAACAGCAGTTGTAATAATGGACGTAAGGTTGTAGTTGTGAAACTTGCAGCGGTTTTAGCTTATGATGGCAGATTTTATTGTGGCTGGCAGTCCCAGCCAGGAGTTCCAACAGTTCAGGAGTCCATAGAGAAGGTACTTTTCCTGCTTGAAAAAAAGAAGGTTGCCGTAAGAGTTGCCGGCAGAACAGATGCAGGTGTTCATGCAAAAGGACAGGTATGTGTCTTTGATTATTATAAAGAAATGGACCTGTCACGTTTGAAACTGGCTATTAACGCTAATCTTGACAATAGTATCAGGGTTATGGGGATTCACAGGGTAGGTAATGAATTTGACCCGAGAAAAGATGCTTTGTGGCGTGAATATGTGTATTTTATCTGGAATGGCTCCGAGTGTTATCCCCATATCTCGAACTTTGTCTGGTGGAACAAATTTGGATGGAATGATCAGGAAGTTAAAAAGGCATGTACTTACCTTGAGGGAAAACATGATTTTGCCTCCTTTTGCAAAGCATCTGAATGCCCCGAAAACAGTGTAAGAGAATTATACAAAGTATCCTTCAGAAGAAAGGGTAGTCTCGGTATTTTAAGAGTAAGAGGAAACGCCTTTCTAATGAATATGGTCAGAACCATGGCAGGGTCCCTTGATCTTGTGGGGCGAAAAAGAAAAAAAGCTGAATGGATAAATGAACTCTTTGACTTTCCGTCAAGAAAGAAAGCAGGTCCAACTGCTCCAGCATCAGGCCTTTTTTTATGGAGAGTAGGGTACGATGAATTTACAAGTTAAACAAAGATTTTTACTGCAGTTGATATTTATTGGTTATAATTTTTGTTGTATTGTAAATGATGCGGTCAGGAAATTTTCCTGTTATTACTAATTATAAAGGAGGAAGGACATTGTTTGGGACCGATATCGGAATTGATCTTGGAACAGCCACAGTTCTGATTTACGTAAAAGGCAAGGGTATAGTCCTCAGGGAGCCTTCTGTTGTAGCTGTAGATCTGGATAATGGTCAGGTACTTGCAGTTGGAGATGAGGCAAAAGAAATGGTTGGAAGGACTCCAGGCAGTGTCGTTTCCGTAAGGCCGCTGAGAGACGGTGTAATTGCTGATTACACCATGACCGAAACCATGTTAAGGTATTTTATGAAAAGAATAAATCAGGGAATGAGAAGATTTTTCAAGAATCGCGTCATGATATGTGTTCCCTCAGGTGCAACAGATGTTGAAAGAAGGGCAGTTCTGGAGGCTGCTATGGAGGTTGGCGCAAGGGACGCTTATCTTATAGAGGAACCCATGGCTGCAGCTATAGGTGCAAATCTTGAGATCGGTCAGGCAAAGGGTAAGATGATTGTGGATATTGGGGGCGGAACAACCGATATAGCAGTAATATCCCTTGGAGGTATTGTAGTTTCCAGATCTCTCAGAGTTGGTGGAGATAAATTTGACGAAGCCATTATCAGATTTCTAAGAAAACAGCATAACCTTGCTATTGGAGAACAGACAGCAGAAAAGCTGAAAATTCAGATTGCTACCTGTGATACAACTGAAGAAGAAAAGAGCATGGTACTAAGGGGGAGGGACCTTATCCAGGGGTTGCCGCGTCAGATAGAGATAGACAGTGGAAGTATAAGATCTGCCATTACCGACAACGTAACTGCTATTGTGGACGGTGTAAAAAACGTTCTTGAAGTAACTCCTCCGGAACTTGCTGCTGACATAATCGATGGAGGTATTGTTCTCACCGGAGGTGGAGCCATGTTAAGAGGACTTCCTGAACTCATCGCAAGAGAGACCCAGATCAACTGCTTTGCGAGTGATGATCCTACTGAGTGTGTGGCAGTGGGTACTGGAAAGGCTCTTGCAGAGATCGAAAATCTTAAATCTTCCGGAAGAAGCGGTATACTTGCGATAAACAGAAGAGGCCGAAGGCGGAGGTAAAATCGAAAATTGCCAGTTTCCGGAGTTAATGATGATAGGGTTAACAGCAAAGGATCTACCTTATGGTGGGGAGAAGGCCTGTATTTCAAATGCCTTGGATGTGGACGTTGTTGCAGAGGTGAACCAGGGGCCATCTGGTTTGATACTTCAGAGGCTGAAAAGATTACAGGATTTCTCGGGATTTCTCATTCCTTTTTCAGGAATAATTATCTCACCAATCGATGGGGAGCTTTGAGCATAAAAGAAAAGAAAAATGGAGATTGTATTTTTTACAGTTCCTGCAATGGTTGCCTTATATATCCGGTGAGGCCGCTGCAATGCAGTCTTTATCCCTTCTGGAATTCCCTTTTGTTTTCAAGAGAGAACTGGGAAAATGAGGCGATCCATTGTCCGGGGATCAATAAAGGTGATTTCTATTCAGGCCAGATGATAGCAGAGCTGCTTGATCTTTCGCTTCTGGTATCAGAGGATCTTTAGTTAGAGATCTCCATTTTACAGACTGGGCCAGATCTACTGACTCTGGCTTTTGTAACAAATAAAGAACGGGGTGCTTTTTTGCCACAAACTTGGTCTGATATCAACTGGATACTTTTGGCTGGACTTATACTGGGCAGTGGCTTGCTCGCCTATTTGGGAGATATTCTCGGTACCAGGTTTGGCAAGAGAAGAATCTCCATGCTTCGCATGAGGCCGAGGCACACCAGCTCTCTTATCACTGCGATAACTGGTATGCTTATAGCTCTTGTTATTCTTTTCTCTCTTTCTGTAACTTCGGATACTGTCAGAACAGCTATTTTCAGCATGAAATACCTTCAGAGACAGATAAATGACCTGACAGTGGAATTACAGGAAAGTCGAAATGAATCGGAACTATTATCCCTGAGAATTGTAGAGACAAGGGAACAGTTAAAAGAAAAAGAAGAACAGCTGCAGGAAGTTACAGCAAAACTTTCAGATAGTATTCCAAGACTGGAAGAGACAAGAAAGGCACTTTCAGAGCTGAAACAGGAAAAAGAAGATCTGGATAAAACTGTAAAACAGCTTAGAAACGAAGCTGAAGTACTGAGGCAGGGCTTACAGGAGATAAGGGTTGGTAAAATAGCTGTTTATTCTAACGAGATCCTGGCGCAGGAAGCTATACCGTCTGGAAGTGACCCGGAATATATTAAAGCTGTTCTGGAGAACATGAGAGAAAAGGCGAGGATCCTGATTGCCGCACGACTGGGGCTTAACCCAGTTAAAGTTTCCCTCAATCTTGAACCCGAAAAGGAAAAGAAAATAATATCGGAATACAGCTATTACGAGGACAGGAAAGCTGTAAGGTTGTTCGCGGCTTCAAACATCCTCGTAGGAGAATCTGTAAATGTTAAATATCAGATTCTTGACAGTGAACTCATATATACTGAAAATGAATTGCTTATTAGTGACTTAGTCTTTCCTCCATATGAAGAAGAAGACGCAGAGGCCATACTTCACACCTTGTTAAGAAAGGTAAACAACAGATCCGTCAGTGACGGATTGCTTCCTGACCCAAGAAGCGGTACAGTGGGTTCTGTTGAGGCGAACGACTTTTTCGCTGCTGTTCACAGGCTGACAGTATTGCAGAAGACATCTACAGTAAAGATATTCACTAGTGAGAAGATATATTCTGAGGGTCCGTTAAGGATAAGAATTGTAATATCTCCTGTAAGTGGGCTTTGAACAAGGGAAATAGCACAAAGAAAGGCGGAGGCTGAATTTGCTTATAGTTGCTTGTCAGGTATGCGGTCAGACCGGAATTTTGAGAGGATCGCCGGAAAAAGACGGTATGGTGAGAACCAGCTGGATATGCAACCATTGTGGAACAGGTCAGGTGGTGCAGGTTCCGGTAAGTTCAGATGCAAGGAGCAGTAACCTGAGAGATATTGTTTTGGGTTTGCCGTCGGAATGGGCATCAGGAACTCCAGTTTACAAAGGGAACCTGTAGTGCTTATACAGCAGGGATATCTGTTTTATGACAGTAAAAGAGCTGTTTCGGCTTATGAGCTTCAGAGGCTTTACCGTTTTACAAGCTGGGGTAAGGGTCGTTCAATAGACCAGATCGAAAAGATGCTGGAGGAGACCAGTCTGTGTTTTTCTGTATACCATGAAGGTAGTCTTGTAGCTTTTTGCAGGATAATTACTGATTTTGTCTTCCGTGGATCTTTGTGGGACATTATGGTTCATCCTGATCATCAGGGTAAAGGAGTAGGTTCAGCACTGATCGATTATGCCCTCGGACATCCGGCTGTAAAGGATATACCTCTTATTCTCACCTACACAACAGAACTCGGAGGTTTTCTTGACCAGTATGGGTTTAAACAAGAGGAAAATACTTTAATGCTCCTTCGTTGCCCACTTGAGTTCTCTTAAACTCTTCATAGTTCTGGAAGTTTAACGGGAAATGTTTAAATGACGCGAAAAATGGAGTTTTCTCCAAAAACATATTACACAGGATTGACAGAGATTTACAGACTCTTGTTACACCTCTTTTTCCCTTCTGTCTGTCCGGTATGTGGAAAACTTGCTTCAACTGGATGTTCTGAATGCTTTTCTGATCAGGTGGTTCCTCTTTTATCAAAGTGCAACAAATGTGGCGGTATTTATCCCTGCAAATTACATAAAAACTCTTTCCCTGTCATTTCCGGTAATCTGCACGAGAACCTGGCCAGGGAGCTTGTCTTGAAGCTCAAATATGGCAACAGTCCCCAGGTCGGAATTGCAATGGGGCACGCCCTGGCCAGAAAGATAATAAAAAAAGACGCACATATTATCGTGCCTGTCCCTTTACATAAAGGCAGTACAAGAAAATACAATCAGGCGTATCTTATTGCCAAAGGCTTATCCAAACAGTGGCAGATTCAGATAGAAGACTGTCTGGTCTGGCATGGTAAAATAACTAACCAGAGCAGCAAAATGTCAATAAAAGAAAGAAAAGCATTGCCTGATGGTATTATTAGATCAAGGATCAAGGGTAAAGTAAAAAGTGCAATAATAGTTGATGACGTTGTTACCACTGGCAGCACTCTCAACAGGAGTGCTGAGGCTTTGAAAAAATCGGGTGTTTCGGTATTGGCAGCTATAACCTGGACATCTGCTTTTCCGAAACAGTTTAACGGAGAATAGTAGTTTAACCGGTAAAGTTCTCAGAATAAAATAAAAATTTTATTATAAAACCATGGTATTCACGGGGATTAGGTAATTTTACCTGGACGATATTGGCTATCCCATTTACAATCATTCTGTGTATAAAAAATGAAAGCACGAAAGCACGAAAGCATTTAAGGAGGTAATTTTATGTTAAGAAAAAATCGCTTTGTTTTGGTGGCAGTAGCAGTAATGCTAATAATATTTGCCAGTTCATCAGTTCTTCTGGCAGCAGAAAAGATAGGTGTTATAGAGCCTCAGAAGATACTTTTTCAGCATCCCAAGTTTGAGTCAACAAGACAGAAAGTAGAATCTGTGGTGACAGTAAAGGAAAATGAGGCAAAATCTGCAATTCAGGCTGAAGCGGATAATAATAAAAAGGCCGAGATCTACCAGAGTAAAAGACAGGAAGCGGCAATGGAGGAACAGAAACTTATGGCTCCTCTTTTTCAGGAAATCGAACTTGCTGTAAGAAAAGTAGCTAAATCAAAGGGCATAACAGTAGTTTTTGACAAAGCCCAGGTCTTTTACGGCGGAATTGACCTTACCAATGATGTGATCCAGGAACTGAAAAGATAAAAAACACGGTTCTTTTTGATTAATGTGTTGAAAAATCTTATAACTCTGAATAAACCAAATGCAGGAAGCAGGCTTTTTTGCCTCTTTCTGCATTTTTCTTGATGTTATGAAAAATACAGAATTTTTACTGAAAGCTACTAAGGGGTGTCAGAAACTCCTTGTTTCCGATATAGACGGAACCATAACCAGAGATGAAAGGGTTTCCTGTGTTGTGGAAAAATCCTTAAACCAACTTGCTTCTCATGGATGGAATTTCCTTTATGCAACCTCCAGAGAGTACGAAACAGCAGTTAAGATAATAAAAGATCTTCCGGGACTTCCCTTTGGAATATTTTCCGACGGGGCGGAAGTGAGACGGCTAATGAAGGGAGAAGTCCTCTTTCGCAGGACAATATACCTGGAAATTGCAAAAAAAGTCCTTGAATACTGCTGGCAGGAAGAAGCGGAGATCCAGATATATTGTGCAGACAGAATATATACAAGAAGTCAGGATGAGAAGACTCTACGTTACTTCGGGTCTCAAAATATTTACGTATATACTCTTGATTCGTGGAAAAACCTTGAGAAACCCCCTTTAAAAATTCTCTTTTATTCCCGACACTATGACATTGAAAAGATAAGACATAAAGTGGATTCCCTGAGATTGCCGGTAAATCAGGTGTTTGCTGGTGATTGTTTTCTGGATATTCTTCCCCAGGGGATCAGTAAAGCCTCGTCTCTCAAAAACATCTTTAACTTTTTTGAAAAAAGACCCGACCTGACCATGGTTCTGGCAGATAATGAAAACGATAGGGATTTACTCTTAGAAACAGATCTGTCAGCAGTTCCTGATGATGCAATACCTTCACTAAAAGAAAAAGCAGACATAATATATCCATCAGATCTGGAAAGGGGAATTCCTCTTCTTGCAGAATTCATTATTAACGGGGTATTATTAAAAGGTAGGACTGTTTTTTTGTAATACTATATTGGAGAATATGGTCAGATAATATTTGTTTCATTATCCTATGGAGGTGCAATTATCTATGGCAGAGATCAAGGGTTGGCATGTTGAGCAGATGGATTTCCCGGAGGACTGTAATATTATTGTTGGTCAGAGTCATTTTATCAAGACAGTAGAGGACCTATATGAAATTATGGTCACTTCTTCTTCTACAGTAAAGTTCGGTTTAGCTTTCTGCGAAGCATCCGGAGACTGTCTTATTAGAACTGACGGCAATGATCCAGATCTTGTAAATGTTGCTACAGCCAATGCTCTCAAGATAGGTTCTGGACACAGTTTTGTTCTTATAATGAGGAACGGCTTTCCTATTAATTTTTTGAATCAGCTCAAAAATTGTCAGGAAGTGTGCAGGATATTCACAGCTACAGCCAATCCAATTCAGGTTCTGATATGTGAAACAGATCAGGGTAGAGGAATTGCAGGAGTTGTTGATGGTTTTATGCCAAAGGGAGTAGAATCATCTGTGGATGTGAATAAACGCAAAGCTCTTCTAAGAGATGTTATTGGATATAAAAGGTGAATTCATTTCTTGAGACAATAAACTTGATAAATGAGATTCCCTGTTTATTAAAAAACAGAGTTTTTGTTTTAAACCCGGGGAGGTAAGTTTATATAATGAACCTTAGAGAGGTTTCTAAAGCATTTGGTGGAATAGTCCTTTATGGAGAAGAACTGCTGGATCAGATGGATATTGAATACGCATACGGTGCAGATCTAATGAGTGATGTTCTCGCTTTTGCAAAACCTGGATCATTGTTGCTGACCGGATTAACGAATGTTCAGATAATAAGGACCTCGCAGATGCTTGATATTCCGGCTGTGATTTTTGTCAGGGGAAAGCGTCCAAGAGAAGAGACTGTAAAATTGGCGGAGAGTCTGAAAATGCCCGTACTGCTTTCCTGCAAAAGTATGTTCGAGACATGTGGGCTTCTTTATCAGGCCGGATTAAAACCCTGTACGATCCCAAACAGAGAGGTGTAGAGTCTGATTTGAACGAAGTAAGTGAAAAATTCACTGTCCAGGGCGGTGATTTTGCAAGTGTCGGAAAAGCTTCAACTGCAATGAAATCAGCCCTTGAGATGATAGGTATTCCTTCTGCTGTGACGAGGCGGGTATCTATAATTGCTTATGAAGCAGAGATGAATCTCGTAATTCATGCTGGCGGAGGAATTATTCAGTACTCAGTTTTTCCTGATAGAATTGAAATAACGGCAGAAGATAATGGTCCTGGTATTGAAGATATCGAACTTGCAATGGAGGAAGGTTATTCTACGGCATCTGATGAGATCAGAGAACTAGGTTTCGGAGCAGGAATGGGTCTTTCAAATATAAAACGCAATTCTGACGATCTCAAAATAGACTCTATTCCTGAAGAAGGGACATCTCTGCTGGCCGTGGTTTTATTAGAGTCCTAAAAGGAGAGATTTACTATTATGACCAATGGTGTCAAGGTTCAGGGTAATTTGTGTACTGGATGTGCTAATTGTATACAGAGTTGTCCTACTGAAGCCATGAGGGTTATAGACGGATGTATTCAAATTATTGATGAACTATGCGTAGATTGCGGTGAATGTATAAGAAAGTGTCCTACCAAAGCAATAACAATGAATGAAGACGACTGGGATCTTATCCATTCAATAGGAGAAACTGTGGTTGCAAGTGATCCTGTCTTTTACGTACAGATGAGTAATTATTCTGGTCAGTCCCTGGTTAAAGAAGCCCTTGGTTACTGGAACATTACAGATATATCCGAGATCATGGGAACAGCCTTTGATCTTGCCGCATACAGTGTGGCCAGGATACTGGAAGAAGAAGGTAAACAGAATCTCCCACTGATAAGCACATATTGTCCGGCAGTTTTAAGGCTTGTGGAGACTAATTTCCCGGAACTTCTTGGAAGGATAGCTCCAGTTGATTCTCCTCTTGAGGTTGGGGTGGCTCTGTGGAAAAAGATGACAGACAGAAAAGACAAGGTAACTCTGCTGGCGCCCTGTCCAGCAAAGATAACCCTCGTTCATAATCCGGAGGGTAGAGAAACAAGTAATATAGATTTTAGCGTATCCGTAGGTAAGCTGGTGAAGGCTCTTCTTGCCGGAGGTCCTAAAGTCAAGGGCAACTTTCCGGAAGTGACCAACAACAGATGGCTTGAATGGGCCGGATCGGGTGGGGAAGCCGAGCACATTGCACGTTTCTCAAAAAGGCCACTCAAGACCATATCGGTTTCAGGAATGCAGAATACCATTGATGTGCTTAAAGAAATGGAGCTTGGAAGATTAAGAGGAATAGATTTTATCGAATGCCGAATTTGTGAAATGGGTTGCATCGGTGGTATCGGAAACGCTGAATCCCGGTTTTTGTCAAAGTTGCGTCTCAAGAATATGAAAACTAACTGGCAGCTGAATGACAAAGAAACTGAAGAACTCAAGGAGTGGCACAAAACAGATATATGGAGATTGAAAAAGGAATTGAAACCCTCCCAGCGTGAACCACTGTCAGATGATCTCAATGAAGCCATGCAAAAACTGAAAGAAATGAACAGAATTTATTCAGAGTTGCCACAGATCAACTGCGGTTCCTGTGGCAGACCTTCTTGCAAGGCTATGGCCGAAGATATTATAAGGGGCCAGGGTGAGGTAAGCGATTGTATATTCAAGATAAGAGAAAACATCAGGGAGCTGGGGAAAGAAATTGTTGAACTTTCAGAAAAGATGCCACATACAATGAGAAGAAAGGATTTATGAGATTTTGAAAATAGAAGAGTTGTGCTCAAAACTTTCACTGAACGTTCTGGTACCTCTTGAAGATTATTCTGAAGAAATTAATACAGCCATAACAGGAGACCTCCTGAGTTTTATAATGGGTCATGCTCTTCCTGGATCAGTCTGGCTGACCGTTCAGAACCATCTTAATGTTGCGGCAGTCGCTGTTCTGAAAGAGATGCCAATGATAGTCCTCACTGCGGGAAGGCAGCCTTCAACTGATCTTGTGGATAGATGCAGGGAAGAAGGAATTTGTCTGTCCACTACTCCAGAAAGTACTTTTGCCGTAATAAGCCAGATGACAAAATTGGGACTAAAGGGATAAAATAATGAACTCCTATCAAGCGGATCTCCACATTCATACTGTGCTTTCACCCTGTGGTGATCTCGGAATGGGGGCTCCTGAAATTGTAGAAAGAGCCAAAGAAGCAAAATTAAGTGCAATTGCAGTTACAGATCATAATGCTGTATTAAACTATCCAGCAGTAGCCGAGGCTGCTTCAAAGCTGGCTCCAGAAATCCTTGTTATCCCGGGAACAGAAGTTCAGACTGTTGAGGATATTCATGTTCTGGGGCTGTTCCCGGATTACAGTGCTGCTCTGAGTTTTCAGGAATGGTTGCAGTGCGGTCTGGGAGGAATAAAGAACGATCCTGACATATTCGGGTACCAGCTTGTAATTGATAGCAGTAACTCCATCCTCGATGAATTTGAAAGACTCCTGATTCAGGGAGTTAAATACAGTATAGATGAAGTCATCGAAAAGATAAGGGAACATGAAGGAATCAGCATACTTGCCCACATAGACAGACCGTCTTTTTCCTATATTTCTGTATTAGGGCCCATACCGGACGACCTCGAGGTAGATGCTCTTGAAATATCAGGAAATGTAGACAGGGTATCCGAGGAAAAATTCTGCAGAAAATATCCTGAGAGGATCTTTACCCGTTCTTCCGATGCCCATTTTCTAAAAGATATAAAAAATCAAAACTCAACAGAATTGCTTCTTGCGGAGATGTCATTTAAAGAACTGGCTATGGTCTTCGACACGTCGGAAAAGTTCAGGAAAGTGACAAGTCCATGCGAGTCAAGGAACCTTCAGAAAGAGTAGGACTAATTATTCTGATTTATGCCTGTTCTGAAGTTCTAAAATGATATTTTCGATATTTATCTCTGATACTATCATTCCGACCAGGAGATGATATAGGAGATCAGCTATTTCGTATACGGAATTCTCTTTGTTTCCCGAGGCTATTGCCAGAGCACTTTCTACTCCCTCTTCACCTATTTTTTTGCTTATCTCTGCCAGGCCCTTCTGATTGAGGCGAGCAGTGTAACTTTTATCAGGATCTGACTGGATCCTTTCCTTAAGGCATGTTTCAAGCTCCTTTATGAAAGAGAGAGATGGGGTCTCTCCCCCGAGGATAGTTTTGAAAAAACATGATCTTTCTCCGGTATGGCAGGCAGGACCATTTATCCTGACCTTTGCAAGAATTGAATCGTTATCACAATCAGATCTTATCTCCATTACTTCCATTACATTTCCGCTGGATTCACCTTTTTCCCAGAGTTTTTGGCGGGATCTGCTGAAAAAATGCAGAAATCCAGTCTGTTCTGACTTCTCAAGTGCCTTTCTGTTGGAATAACCTACCATCAAAACCTCCGAAGAGATCCAGTCCTGCACCACTACAGGGATCAATCCCTTTTCGTCAAAAATGAGTTTGTCATGATCTATATTCAAATTATTTATTCTCCTTCCATTCTTACAGGGATATGCTCCCGTGCAAGGTACTCTTTCAGGTCCTTTATATTAATTCTGCCAAAATGAAAAACCGAGGCTGCAAGGGCTGCGTCAGCGCAGGAAGCTAGGCAATCTCTGAAATGGACCATTTCACCTGCACCTCCCGAGGCGATTACGGGGACAGAAACATTGCTGCACACATGTTCAAGCAGAGGGAGATCGTAACCGTTTTGTCTGCCGTCCTGGTCAATAGAAGTCAGCAGTATCTCCCCGGTTCCTTTTGTTTCGGCTATCCTGGCCCATTCTCCTGCCTCGATTCCGGTTGCTATGGTCCCTCCCTGTTTATAAACTTCCCAGTGATCCCGTTTTGTTCGAAGACAGTCAATTGCAGTGACTACCGCCTGTCTTCCCAGTACTTCTGAACATTCAGAAAGCAGGTCCGGATCATCAATGGCTGCAGTGTTCAGGGATACTTTATCTGCGCCAAGGGATACTATTTTCACTGCGTCATCCAGTGAAGAGATACCCCCTCCTACAGTAAAAGGAATAAAAATACTGTCTGCCACCTCTTTTACCCACTGGAGCATTGTCCCTCTCTTTTCAGAAGAAGCAGTTATATCAAGGAATACGAGCTCATCTGCTCCTTCTGACATGTATAATGCACCGAGTTCTGCAGGATTTCCGGCATCTTTCAGTTCTTTAAAACTGACTCCTTTTACAACTCGTCCGGATTTAACGTCGAGACAGGGTATTATTCTCTTTTTAAGCATCAGAAGAAGCCACCTTTTTTGCCTCAGATAGATCTATATGACCTTCAAGAAAGGCTTTCCCCGTAACAGCAGCCCAGCAACCTGTCCTGGCAAGTGCTGCAATATCTTGAAGACTGGATACTCCACCTGCAGCTATCAACTGAAATTGTGGCAGTTCGGAGAGGATCCTGGTGTAAAGGGAGATGTCAGGTCCTTCCATGGTACCATCCTGCAGCACGGCAGTTACGAGATATTTTCTGAACCCTTCTTTGTAAAGGTCACTGAATATCTCCATCATTTCAGTATCACTTTCCGACTGCCAGCCAGAGAGAGCAACCTTTCTGTTTCTTATATCTACAGCAGGTATTATCCTGTTACCCCATTTTTTAAATAGCTCTCTTCTTGCCGAGATATTCTTTATTAACAGGCTACCAGAGTATACAAACTCAGCTCCGTGTTTGAAGGCTGTCTCGATATCTGCTGCAGATCGCAGGCCACCACCGAAAAAGATTCTTAATCCAGTGGAAGCAAGCTCTTTCACCAAATCGGCATGAACAGGGTTCCCTTTTTGAGCTCCTTCGAGATCGATGACCTGAAGGTCTTTATAACCAAGATCCTTCAAAAACTCTGTTATTTCTAAAGGAGATCTTTCATATACCTTGATGTTGTTGAATTTACCCTGGTAAAGCCGTATTATTTTGCCTCCGTATAAGTCTATGGAAGGAAGTATCTTCAAAGTAGGGTACCTCCAGTATATTTGATGGCCATGTCAAGAAGTTTAAGTCCCGTCCTTCCGCTTCTTTCCGGATGAAACTGGAAACCAAGGGTATTTCCCTTTATTACAGATGACACGAAAGTAATATTTTCAACTTTAGTCGTTGATAGTTCATGTTTTGATTCTTTAAGTCCGTATCCGTGGACAAAATAAAGATCACTGCCCTCAGGTATGGTTCTTCTGAAAAAACCAGAAGCACCCATCGAGCTGTTCCAGATAATACTGTTCCATCCTATGTGAGGATATTTTTTAAGGTGAAGAGGTTCTATAATTCCTTCAAGAATTCCTGTTCCTTCGGTAGTTCCGTTTTCCAGGCTTGCGTCCATAAGGAGCTGCATGCCCAGACAGATACCTATAAGCCCCCTGTTATCACTTGCCCAGGATCTGAGGGCCGGTTTCCATTTCCTGCTGTCCAGGTTCTTTACTGCAGGTCTGAAAGCTCCCACTCCAGGCAAAATCAGGACATCAATTTTTGATGACAGCTGCTGGGGACTTTGAAGAATTACTGTCTCATTTTTCAGCCAGGAGAGTGCCCTCACAACATTTCCTACGTTTCCAACCTGGTAGTCTGCTATTCCGATCAATCCAGGGACCCCTTTGTGCTTTTAATTCTGTCAGAGTACTGAAGAGCCTGTCCCAGGGCCAATCCTGCTCCTTTAAATGCTGCCTCTGCAATATGATGGGAATTTTTACCGCTCAGCATTTTAAAATGTATCGTAAGTTTCGCCTCTCTGGCAAGAGCTTTCCAGAATTCCTCCAGAACCTCAAGGTCAAAATCACCGCATTTCTCTGTATTAAAGTATATATCCCAGTAAGATCCGGATCTTCCGCTTATATCCAGAGCTACCATGATCAAAGCTTCATCCATTGGCATTACAGTGTTCCCGAATCTCTGGATCTTTGATCCTGCAAATGATTCTCTTATAGCTTGACCGATAACTATACCTGTATCCTCAACAAGGTGATGGTAATCGATATCAACATCACCTTCAGCAAAAAGACTTACCTTTAATCCTGAGTAAAAAAACATGCTTTTAAGCATATGTTCAATGAAGGGACAGGGTGTTTCGATTGCAGTTTCACCTTCATCCAGCCATTTGAAGGTAATAGTTGTTTCGGAAGTGTTCCTCTCATATATCCTGTTCAAGATCCTCACCTTCCTTAATTTCTTTGATCTTATGTACAATATTTGATATTTCCTGCCATTTGAACTGAGAGCTTTTTTTGTTAGCTGCCAGGTAGAGCGAGACTGGAATTACATTATCAAGGATCTTGAGGTTATTTGCCTTCAGGGTCCTTCCGGTCTGGACGATATCCAGTATACAGTCACTGAGTCCTATAACAGGTGCAAGTTCTATTGAACCATGGAGGTTCAATATCTGAACCTGAACACCAAGGGAAGAAAAATGTCTGTCTGCTATGTTGGGATATTTGGTAGCAACGGTAAGCCACATAAGGCCGGATTCGTGACCTGAGAATCTTGGTTCGAGTTCGGGGGGGCCCGCGACTACCATTCGGCATTTTCCTCTTCCAGTATCAACCAGTTCGACCAGAGGGACGTTCAATTCTTTCATGATATCACTTCCAACAAAACCTATATCTGCTGTTCCGTGTGATATATGCAAGGGTACGTCCATAGGTTTTGCGAAAATAAAACGGAAATTTCCTTCATTCACGATAAGCTTTCTTCCCCTGTCATTGATCTTTTCTACAGGGATCCCGGTTTTTTCCATCAGAGACAAAGCGTCCTTCAAAACTCTTCCGGTAGGTAACACTATTGTCAGCATGTTTCTTCACCAAGCCATTCCTCAAATGATAAAGTTTTGTCACAATTGAGCCTGATTACCTTCTTCTCAGACAGGTCCACCCAGTAAGGGACTTTTTTCTGTCTTGAAAGCGCGAGAGAAAGGTCCTTGTCTTTTACCCAGCTCATTTCCACTTTGAAACCCTTTTCAACTATAGGCAGAGTTCTTTTGAAAGCGGATTCTGCGGAAAGATTTCCGCTCCAGACCAGGGCTGTTTCTGTGGGGTTGGAGGCCTCAGCTACGGAGGCAATAACCTCAAGATCGAGAGCAAAGCCCATGGCTTGTCCAATTATGCCATATTGAGAAAGTAGCCCGTCATATCTACCCCCGCCACCAACGGGTTTACCGCATGATGGAAGATAGATTTCGAAAACAGGTCCACTGTAGTAATCAAGTTCCCGGGCAAGAGCGAGATCTATGCAGACCTGATTCTCATAACCAAGTGCTTTTAGCGAGTCGTATATTCTTTTTGTAGGTTTGAGAAGAGTATCATCTCCAAGTATTTTTTCTGCTATTCCCAGGATATCAGAGTTACCTTTGAGATCCGGGAGGGCCTTCATGAATTCCATGTTGACATTTTTTCCCTGCAAATCCTTCAAAGCTCTGCTGTATTCAGGATAATTACCAGAAATAAGGGAATTAACAATTCTTTTTGAAAGTATGGAAGGAACTTTTTCAAGAAGATTTTGCAGAATTGTAACGTCACCTATGACTATCACAGCATCGGTTATCCTGATATTTTCAAGGTATTTAAGAAGAAGAAAAAGCATTTCCACATCTGCTCCTTCTTCTTCCCAGCCCAGCAGTTCTGCACCGATCTGGAACCTTTCAAGGCTGGTTTCAGGTTTTTGCGGTGTGAGATAAACCTTGTCTGCATAAGAGAGTCTAAGTGGCCTTTCTTCCGGAGAAAAATGAGACGACATGTATGCTACTGCAGCCAGGGTGATATCAGTTCTCAGGCAACAGGGTTCAGCAAAAGGGGTGGTGAACGTGAGAAGCCTGTTCCTTACGTTGACGGGCAGTTTCTCCCAGGCAGTTTCTATTAGCTGCAGACCAGAGGGCCAGAACAGTCTGTAGCCGAATTGTGAAAAGGAGGACAGAAATCTGCTTCTGCAAACATGCATTTGATACGCGAGATCTCCACATACATTTGAACATCCTTTTGGCAGTCTACTCATTGTTTGTAAATCCCTTCCCGTAAAAACGAAGTTTCATTGATTCTCCGTGTGCCCACAATCCTTCTTCCTCTGCGATTCTGATACCAGAAGCAGATAGGTTATTAATTCCTTCCCGGGATAATTCAAGATGCGTAAGAGATCTAAGAAATGTACCTGTCCATAATCCTCCGGAAAATCGTGCATTCCCGGAAGTGGGAAGTATATGATTTGTCCCTGCAATGTAGTCTCCATAAGGTACGGATGTGTTATTGCCTATGAAAACTGTACCGTAGGAGGTCAGTTTCTCTAAAACGGACCTGGAGTTTTCAATGCATAACTGCAAATGCTCCGGTCCGGTCCTGTTAGCGTAATCAATGGCTTCGTCAAGTGTACCGGTCAGGACCTCCCCGTTTACGTCCCAGGCTCTGGACATGATTCCCCCGGTAGGAGCCTTTGTGATTATCTCTTTTATCTTAAGGATGGTTTTTTCTGCGGTCTTTCTATCAGTTGTAAAGAGAAGAGCCCTGGACATAGGATCGTGTTCTGCCTGTGCCATTAAATCTATAGCAAGTTCATCCGGGTATGCGCTGGTATCTGCAATAACCAGAACTTCACTTGGACCTGCCAGACCATCTATACCTACCGTTCCGCTCAGTTGCCTTTTAGCTTCTGTTACATAACAGTTTCCAGGACCTGTAATAATATCGCATTTTGGAATATTACCAGTACCAAATGCCATTGCGGCGATTGCATGAGCTCCTCCGGCTACTATCATTTCCGAGATCCCGGCTAATGCTGCTGTGGCGATGATGACAGGATTTATCCCTTCATGGGAAGAAGGAGGAGAAGAGATTACAATCCTTTTTACTCCGGCTTCCTGTGCAGGTATTACGTTCATCAGCACAGAACTCGGCAGTGGATATCGTCCTCCAGGAATATAACAGCCGACAGTATTAACAGGTAAAAAGCGCATACCCCTGGAGATCCCCTCAGGAGAGATATCCTCAAAATTCCTGAAGAGACCTCTCTGCTTTTTGTGAAAAACTCTTAGATTTTCCATGCTTTGAAAGATAGCAGCCCTGAGATCTGAAGGGATGTTATCTTTGCATGTTTCGATCTTTTCATTGCTGACAAAAACAGAGCCAGTATAATTATCTATCTCCAAGTTGTATCTTGTCAGTGCATCAAGCCTGTTTTCTTTGATATTTTCTATGATTTCACGTACTCTTGATTCAATAGGCGGTTTTTTGGAAAATTCGTATAGAGATCCTGCTTTTTTTATATAATCCATTGAAAAAATCTCCTTCACAGCTATAACATGCTAAAACAGTAGATTTGACAAGAAGGGATAATAACATGGTTGAAGAAAAGTGTAAAGGGGTTAAATATTAAAAATGATTCCGTCTACAGTCTGGTTAATTAGCGTGTTAAAATAGGTTAGATGAGGGAAATCTGTTACTGGAGGATCTAATGGCCAAAAAAGATCGTTTTTATTATGTATGTTCAGAATGTGGATACAGAACTTCGACATGGACAGGCAGATGTCCCTCATGCGGGAACTGGGGGACAATGGAAAATGAGAAAGACCCTGAACCTGGCGACAACAGCCTTGAAAGATATGAAAAACCTGTAACCATGTCTGAAGTCAGGGAACCTTCAAGATTTTCATCTTCTCTTGAGGAGTTTGACAGGGTTTTGGGAGGGGGAATTGTTAAGGGTAGCGTGATCCTTCTTGGTGGAGAACCCGGGATAGGAAAATCAACCTTGTTGCTGCAGGTTTGCGGAAATTTATCCATGTCTGGAGGGAAACCTCTTTACGTTTCTGGAGAAGAGTCCTCAGCACAGATAGTATCAAGGTCCAGAAGACTTGGTTTTCAAGGGAACGACAGACTTCATATTCTTCCTGGAAATGTTATTGAGGATGTGCTGGACGAGGCAGAAGATTTTGATCTGGTCATTCTTGACAGCGTACAGGCTCTTATGTCCAGGGAAGAAAAAGGATGGCCAGGTACTCCAAGTCAGGTTAGGGCAGTAGCCCAGAAGTCTATATCCTTTGCCAAGAAAAACAGCATACCTGTTATCATTGTTGGACATATTACCAGGGCCGGAACCATAGCTGGACCCAAGCTGCTTGAACACATGGTAGATGTAGTGATGCAGTTTTCAGGGGAAAGATCATCTTTTTACCGTATATTGAGATCTCAGAAAAACAGATATGGAAGCACAGATGAGTCTGGACTTTTTGAAATGAACGAGACTGGATTAAATGCCGTAAAGGATCCTGGAAGTCTTTACTGGAACAGTTCGGACCTGTCTGTCCCCGGGGTGGCAATGTCTGTTGTTATGGAAGGATCAGTTCCCTTTGTAGTTGAGATTCAGTCACTGGCCGCAAACACTGTCTTTGCTTATCCCAAAAGAGCTGCTAATGGAATAGATCTGAGTAAACTTCATCTCGTCACAGCAGTTCTGGACAAGCGCTGCAGCTTGATTTCATCCTCAATGGATATCTACCTGAACGTGACAGGGGGATTTTCGATAAGGGAACCATATTCGGATCTCGCAATTGCAGTGTCAATTGCGTCTTCAATTCTGGATCTTCCGTTGTCACCGAACTGCTGCTTTCTCGGAGAAGTAGGGCTTGCAGGTGAGATAAGGCCTGCTCCAAGGATTGAGAACCGGGTAAAAGAAGCTGAAAGAATGGGATTCCATCATATTTTTATAAGTGACCAGGAGAAAAGTTCTTTCGGAAAAGGTCTGAGGATAGAACGTGTAAAGAACCTTTCCCAGGTTCTGGAGGTGTTGACCAAGTGAACCCGAAAAGGGTGGCTGCATTTTCTCTGTTAATTTTTACTGTCCTTCTTGCCTGTCTGGTTTGCTCGACAAGGTCTTTTGCTGAAAACAGCGACATGGAAGTCAAGCCAGTGGTATTCTACGCTGAAATAGAAGGAATAGTAGGGATTTCTATGGAAAATTATATTTCCAAGGTGCTGAACGAAGCTCAGATCCAGAAAGGTGAAATGGTACTTTTTCAGCTTGATACCCCTGGAGGACTCGTAAGCTCAATGCGTGGAATAACATCAGCAATTCTTGATTCTCCTGTCCCGGTAACAGTCTGGGTAGCCCCAAGAGGGGCCAGGGCTGCTTCTGCTGGAGCTTTTATAGTACAGGCTGCTTCTGTTGCTGCAATGTCCAATGGCACTAATATAGGTGCAGCCCATCCGGTACAGGCTTCAGGTGGAGATGTTCCAGCGGAGCAAATGGACAAAAAAATAACCAATGACCTTGCTGCTCAGATGAGATCCCTGACTGAGATCCATGGCAGAAATGGAGAAGTGTGCAGCAAAATGGTAACGGAAAGTATTTCCCTTACCTCTGCAGAAGCGTTGTCCCAGGATGTGATAGATGTTATAGAATCGGATATGGATACCCTTATTGTTAATCTTGATAAAAGAACTGTCATTGCAGGAGGTAAGGAGGTTACCCTGGAACTGTCAGATTACGGGATACAAAAGATGGAGATGACCACAAGAGAAAGGATATTGCATTTTATTTCCAGCCCAAGTGTGGCTTATATTCTTTTGATGATAGGCATTTATGCAATTCTTTTTGAGGTCCTATCTCCGGGAGGTTTCGTAATGGGAGTCGCAGGAGCCGTTATGGTTCTGCTGGGAGCTTATGGACTGCGAATGCTTCCCTTCAACTGGGCCGGAATAATCCTTCTTGTTGCTGGTATATCGGTAATGATGCTCGATCTCTTCGTTGGAGGTATAGGTATACTCAGTCTCTTTGGAATGGCGGCACTTATAGTGGGAAGCCTTATTGTATTCAGGGCGCCTGGAGGTGAGCTGTTGAACGTTTCTATGGATGTGATCCTTGGTGTTGCTGTCGGTGTAAGCCTGTTTTTTATACTTATCCTGGGTGTTACGGTCAGATCTTTGAAAAAATCGGCACAGTCAGGTCCCGAAGGACTCATCGGAAGCGACGGCAGAGTAATGGAAGATCTTGATCCCTCAGGTCTTGTAAGTTGTCATGGGGAGATCTGGAAAGCCGTTTCAGAAAGTGGAGATATTGTCAGAAAAGATTCTCTGGTCAGAGTGTTGAGGAGCGATGGTCTCACACTTTACGTAGAACCTTTAGACAGTACCGGAGAAATTAAACACAAGGAGGTTGATGTAACATGATCCGTTCTGTAATGGATGTAGTGTTCAGTATGGGTAGCTATGCAGGTATTCTGATAATTTTCATCCTGTTGTTATTTGCTGCTGTCAAAATAGTCCCTGAGTACCAGAGAGTAGTAGTTTTCAGGTTAGGTAAACTGATTGCAGCCAAGGGACCTGGACTTGTGATCATCATCCCTGTAGTTGATCGCATAGTGCGTGTGGATCTGAGGGTAGTCACCCTTGATGTTCCAGTGCAGGAAATTATAACGAAAGATAACGTTCCTATAAAAGTAAACGCTGTCATCTATTTCAGAGTTATGGATTCAAGGAAATCTGTAGTAGAGGTAGAAAATTACATGATGGCGACAAGCCAGTTGTCACAGACAACCTTAAGGTCCGTGGTAGGTCAGGCCGAGCTTGACGAGGTACTTTCCGAAAGGGACAAGATCAACAAGGAACTGCAGAAGATCATAGACGAACGAACAGATCCCTGGGGAATAAAGGTAAGTGCAGTCGAAGTAAAGGAACTGGAGTTGCCAGAAAGCATGAAAAGGGCCATGGCAAGACAGGCAGAGGCTGAGAGAGAACGAAGAGCAAAGATCATTGCCGCCGAAGGAGAATTCCAGGCAGCTGAAAGACTCAGCAATGCAGCAGTTATAATGGGTAAATCTCCGATAACCCTTCAGTTGCGGTATTTGCAGACCTTGAAAGAAATAGCGGCTGAGAAAAATTCCACAACTATTTTCCCAGTGCCGATAGATCTGCTAAAGCCCTTTATGAAAATGTTTGCTGACAAAGGTTTTGATGAAGAAAAATCCTGACATATGTGAGAAAATAACTTAATGTAATGGCAGTATTAAAAAAAGGGCGGGATTTTCCCGCCCTTTTGCAAGTAAGTACTTTCAGGGCTATAATCGTAAATCAGCATTTTTTTGTTTTTATGTAGATATTAAGTATTATTAAATAATGAATAATTTTTTGAACATGGAGGTTTCCTGAATGCAATATGATTTTGGTGCTATTGAGGCAAAATGGCAGAAATACTGGGAAGAAAACCAGGTCTTTGAGGTAGAGACCGATCCTGAGAGGGAAAAGTTCTATTGTCTCGAGATGTTTCCCTATCCAAGCGGAGCACTACACATGGGACACCTGAGAAATTACTCGATAGGAGACATGTATTCAAGGTTCCTTTGGATGAAAGGGTATAACCTTCTCCATCCAATGGGATTTGACAGTTTTGGGATGCCTGCCGAGAATGCTGCCAAAAAATACGGGGTACATCCTCATAAATGGACCTGGGATAACATAGAGCATATGACTGAGCAGCTCAAAAGTATGGGTTGCAGCTATGACTGGCGGCGAAGGGTCGAAACATGTAATCCTGATTATTATCGCTGGAACCAGTGGATATTTTTGAAATTCCTGGAAAAAGGTCTTGCATATAGAAAAAAGGCTCCGGTCAACTGGTGTGAAAGCTGTCAGACAGTACTCGCCAATGAACAGGTTATAAATGACGGTCACTGCTGGAGATGTAACACAAAGGTAACAAAAAAGAACCTGGAGCAGTGGTTTCTGAAAATAACCGACTATGCCCAGGAACTGCTCGATTCCCTGGAGGATCTTGAAGGATGGCCGGAACGGGTAAAGATAATGCAGAAGAACTGGATTGGCCGTTCAGAGGGGGCAAGACTTTCTTTCAGGATCCCGTCTCTTGACTATTCTCTTGAAACATTTACCACAAGATTTGATACTATCTTTGGAGTTACCTTTATTGCCCTGGCACCTGAGCATCCACTTGTGGAAAAGATAATTGAAAACAGCGCGAATCCTGAAGAGTTGAAGGAATTCGTAGATTCATGTTCAACTCAGTCATCCATTGACAGAACTGCTGCGGGAAATGAAAAGACTGGGATCGAGACTGGATTTTATGGTGTAAACCCTGTTAATGGAGAAGAGGTCCCTATCTGGCTGGCAAATTACATACTCATGGATTACGGAACAGGAGCAATTATGGGAGTTCCAGCCCATGACGACAGGGACTTTGAATTTGCCCGAAAGTATGAGATCCCTGTCAGAGTAGTTATTCAGCCTGAAGGAGAGACTCTTTATGGTGAAACAATGAAAGAGGCCTTCGTAGATGAAGGTTTTGTTGACAACTCCAGGGATTTCAATGGGATGCCTACCAGGAAAGCCATACCGTCAATGATAGACTGGGGGACCGAGCAGGGATTCTGTCATAAGGAAGTAAACTTCAGGCTCAGAGACTGGCTTATTTCCAGGCAGCGATACTGGGGTACACCTATTCCTGTTGTATATTGTGAAAAATGTGGTTTAGTGCCACTTCCGGAAAGTGAACTCCCCGTTGTTCTTCCCACTGATGTCACCTTCAGCTCTGAAGGTGGATCTCCTCTTGAGGAGAGTGATGACTGGGTCAATACGAAGTGTCCTGAATGCGGAGGACCTGCCAGAAGAGAGATAGACACGATGGATACATTTGTTGATTCTTCCTGGTATCAGTTAAGATTTACCTCTCCCTGGACAGAAGATGGCCCCTTTAAGCCTGAAGATGCCAAATACTGGATGCCTGTTGATCAATATATTGGTGGCATTGAACATGCCTGTCTTCATCTTATTTACGCCAGGTTTTTTACAAAATTTCTGGCAGACCTTGGTCTCAATACCAGCAGAGAACCCTTTACCAGGCTTTTAACTCAGGGTATGGTTCTTAAAGATGGAGCCAAAATGTCCAAATCACTCGGAAATGTTGTTGACCCGGACGAGATCATCAAGAAGTTCGGTGCCGACACCGCAAGGCTCTTCATTCTCTTTGCATCTCCACCAGAAAAAGATCTTGACTGGTCTGAAAGAGGAGTTGAAGGAGCTCATAGATTCCTGAACAGGGTATGGAAGTTCATAGACAGTAATATCGGGAAACTCTCTTCTGCCACTGGAATAGCTGTTCCCATGTCATCTCTCAAAGATCCGGCAAGAAGGGATCTTAAAAGGAAGATTCATTCTACCATACATGATGTAACCAGAGATATCATGGAAGAAAAACAGTTTAATACGGCCATAGCAAGACTTATGGAACTTACTAACACCATACAGGCATACAGTTCGAAAAATGACGTTGACTGGGAACTTTTGAGAGAAGCTTCCGATACTCTGGTTTTGTGTCTAAGCCCTTTCTGTCCTCATATCAGCGAAGAGCTCTGGTCCAGACTCGGTCACAGCGATATTGTTGCCAATGCCGGCTGGCCTGAGGTCGATGAATCTGCCCTTGTCCAGGATAACGTAACTATTGCTGTTCAGATCAACGGTAAACTCAGAGAAAAGCTCGATGTTCCGGCGGGCCTTCCAGGAGAGGATTTAAAGGAAAAAGTGATAATCCTTCCCGGAGTCAGTAAAAGAATAGAAGGAAGGGAGATAGTCAAGGTTATTACGGTTCCGGACAGGCTTGTTAATCTGGTGGTGAAGTAGTATTGCCTTTTATTTCTGTTGTAACCGGTGATCCTGCTTCACAGAGCAGGATTCTGAAAGAGTATCTTTCAGAACTTGAGAAAAAAGGATATTCTCTTCAGGGGAGGCAGGAAGGTGGAGAGTGGTCTGCTCTCTTGTCTTCCCTGAGAACCGGAAGTCTTTTCGGACAGAGATCGGTCATTGTTGTGGAAGAAGCGGATCAGCTTGGTAAATTACCGGAAGATCTCTCTTATCTCGTGGAAGAACATAGTGATTCGGGACTTGTACTTATTTACAAAGGAAAATTCAGAAATTTTTTTCAGCCAGAAACAGTAGATCTTATTGCAAAAGTTAAAGACAGTCCTGTCCCAGAGTGGAACGATCAGAGGGAGAGGTGGTTGTTTCGTCTGGCTCAAAAGAAGGAGATCAGGATCGATCCAGAGGCGGTCAGTCTTCTGGTAGAATGGATCGATAACCCCGAAGAAATAAGATCTGAACTTTTAAAACTTCATGCTGCAGCTGCTTCTTTCAAGGGAGTAGTAACAGTTGATATTCTTAGACAGCTGACTCTGGACGAAGGGCGTAAAAGTTTGCTATGCCTGCTGGACAGTATCTGTTTTGCTGCTGTTGGTGATGTCTTGAAGAATATAAGAATGACCAGAAGGAACGGGATGGATCTTTTGTATGTTATTGGTGCAGTATATAACAGGATCAGGCTCTCCCTGTATTACGGACATTTCAGGCATTCAGGAGGTAAGCAACTTGAAAAGGTTCTAAAGGCGAGGAAATACCAGAAAAAAATGGCCCTGGAAATGAACAGAAGGTTCAGTTCTGATTCTGTAGAAGATCTTGCTATCGGACTTATGGGTATAAGTTACAGGCAAAAAACAGGGAAATCAGCAGGATGGAAGGAATTTGAAAACCTTCTTTTGCGATTTATGACTGAAAAAGTACAAAAAAACTGAAGAGAGATTATTCCGTAATCTCTCTTCAGTTTTTAAATTTTTACTGGGAAGTATTAGAAACGTTTAATCAGGACTATAGGGTATGACCGGCACCAAGGGATTTAACCTTTGCTGACAGCTTTGATTTTCTTCTTGCTCCTGTATTTTTGTGCATGACACCTTTACAGACAGCCTTGTCTATAGTTGCCTGGGCTTCATCAAGTCTTTTGCTGGAAAGATCACTGTCCCCTGATTCAATAGCTTCAAGAACCTTTTTTACAGAGGTTTTACACCTGCTGGTCCAGTATTTATTGTAAAGGCGGTTCTTTTCACTCTGTCGCATTCTTTTTTCTGCGGATCTCTTGTTAGGCATGTTCACTCACCTCCTTGTCAAAAAGCAGATGTTATTTTAACACGGCAAGAACCGGTTACGCAACATGTGTTAACAGTCAGTTTATCATTTCTGGCAGATTGTAACATTTAAGTATAACTTATGATATATTCGTGACCTTGTAATTTAGAAAAAATATATGAGGAAAGCAGATAGATATAAATGATGGAAATGAACATGGAGAAATACCTGGGAGAAAAGGGTTTATTCGCGGAAAATCTTCCTTTTTTTGAATTCCGGTCCCAGCAACTGGATCTGGCTCAGAAAATATGGGACAGGATACAATCTGAAAACGGTGGAATAATGGCTTTTGAGGCACCAACTGGCCTTGGAAAAACTTTTGCTGTGCTTGTCCCTGCAATTTTGTGGGCCATTGAAAATGATAAAAAGATACTTTTCCTGACTGCCACTATACCTCTTCAGGAGCAGCTTTATTTCAAGGACATTCCCCAGGTTCTCCACGTTCTTGATGTTGAGCTTAAATACGGTCTTCTGAAGGGAAGAGGAAATTATGCATGCCTTAGAAGAGCAGAAAATCTTTACTCTGAAGGTCTGCTTTCTTTTGGAGATCACGGAGATGCCTCAGGCCTCATCAGATCGTGGGTGGCACAGACGTCTACAGGAGATCTTTCGGAACTTCCTCTTTCGCTGAACCATCCTTCCAGGGGAATGATCAACTCCGTTCAGAAAAAATGCCTTGGTTCGAATTGTCCACGCAGAAATGAATGCTTTGTCACTCGGGCCATACAAAGAGCAAAAAAATGGGATCTTATAGTTTCAAATTACCATCTTTATTTTGCATATGTCCTTGGAGGCAAGAACGAATTTCCTGTAAATCCGGATCTGATAATATGTGATGAAGCACACAGAGTAGATGAATCTTTTAGAAGTGTTTCCTCAAAATCGGTATCAAAAGAAGATTTCGAAAATTTATTTTCAAAATCTAACTATCCCTTTCTTTCCGGGGTTGTTGATAATTATGGAGGTATTACGGAATTTACTGAACTTTACAATCAGTTGGGATCTGGTACTGGACTTTTCTTTGAAAAAATCGCAAGAGGACTGAAGGAAGGCCAGGTCTACAAAAAGTTAGACGGTTATTCCTTAGATCTTTATTTAAAAATAAAAGAAGACTATGAAAAAATAAAAAAAATTCTCTTTCCTTTAACAAGAGCGATCATTGACAAAGAAGATACAGAAGACAAAGATTCCCTGCGTTTTTTAGCATGGCAAAACGAACTGGACGATCTTTTCAATGATCTTGCCTTTTGTGCAGTAGCGAACAGATATCCGGAATGGGCATACTGGGAGGAAAATAACGGGCTGCATGCTTCTCCTACTGTATGTTCTGATCTTATACAGGAGGTTTTTGCGTCTTCAGCCAGTGCCCTGATAGCGGTTTCAGCAACCCTTACCGTAGATAATTCTTTTGCTTTCTGGATAAATGAGACAGGAATAGTACCTGACACAAAGGGGATGTACAGCAGCCCTTTTGATCTCGAAAAACAGATGGAGATCTGGATCGCAGATGTTGGCCTGAAGGTAATTGACAAGGGATATGACAACTACGTAGCCAGGGTTATGGAGACTTTGACCGAAAATAACGGCGGACACACCCTTATCCTTGTTTCATCAAAAAGGTTACTGGAGATTCTGAAAAAACACTTCAGAAAAAAGGAAAGGTCCTACGATGTTCTCGTCCAGGGCGAGCTTCCCCGGACCATACTGCTTGACAGGTTCCGTACCAGCGAATCTTCTGTCCTCATAGGAACAGTTTCCTTCAGAGAAGGGGTGGACATTCCTGGAGAAAAGCTGACCCAGGTGATCATTGACAGAATACCCTTTCCCCACCCAAAGGATCCGGTGGTAGAGGCAAGAAATGACTACGAGGGCAAAAGGGCTTTCGTTGACGTAACTCTTCCAAGGGCTAAAATGAGACTCAAACAGGCTTCAGGCAGGCTGATAAGAAAAAAGAATGACTGGGGAAGGGTAGTTATTCTCGACGGCAGGATCATAGAAAGGAAAGATTGGCAGATACTTCAGAGTCTTCCGAGGGTGAAAATTCGAAAGATAAGCATTAACGATACAGGTGTTGCTGGATAATATTAGCTGTGTTATATTATCAAGGCTGGCTGAGCAATGATATTTTCAAGCTTTGTATTGATGAATTAAGACATAGATGTACCGGGAGGGATAACTAGTGAAACAGACTTTTCAACCACACAACAGGCCAAGAAAACGGAAAATGGGATTTTTGCAGAGATCAAGAACTGCCTCTGGTCGAAGGATCCTTCGCAACAGAAGGAGAAAAGGCCGGAAGACTCTTGCTGTCTGATAATCTTGGAATTTTCTTTTCCTAAAAGCAGGCGTATTCGTAAAGGATGGGAATTTGACAACGTCTTCCGCACCGGCACGAGAGTTAATGGCAGGCTGGTGCGGATGTTGTATTTAAAGACAGATGGGATAACATCCCGTGTTGGAGTGGTTGCCGGAAAAAGACAGGGGTCTGCAGTTTTTCGAAACAGGACGAAAAGAAAACTGAGAGAGGCAGCCAGGAGATATCTCCCCTATATGGAAAGGAGTTATCTTGTAGTCATATCACTTCGGCCAGAAGGTTTTAAAGCCAAATCAAGTGAAATTTACAGAGACCTTGGTAAAGTGCTTCGAAAAAGTGGACTTCTGGAAAAAAACGATCTCAACCATTAGAATGACAAGGTGGGAAAGAAGTGGTTTTATGTCTCCCCTCTCGGGACTCGCAATAGGAGCTATAAAGCTTTATCAGTTATTAATTTCTCCCCTATTAGGGAAAAGATGCAGATTTTATCCAACTTGCTCCCAATATTCAATTGAGGCAATAAAAAAGTACGGTTTTTTTAAAGGTTCTTTATTAAGCTTTAAAAGAATAGTAAAATGTGGCCCCTGGCATCCAGGTGGATATGATCCTTTACCTTAGGTCCAGGGTTTTATGATAATGAAAAAAAATTTAGGAAGGTGAATATTTTGGGTTCTATCTGGTCCTCTCTGAGTGATATGTTGGTCGTTGTATTAAATACTTTCTACAATTTTACAGGTTCCTATGGTGTGGCTATTATATTGCTCACACTTATAATAAGGGCATTGCTTCATCCGCTGAGTCATAAGCAGATGGTCAGCATGCAGAAGATGCAGAAACTTCAGCCAAGAATAAAAACACTTCAGGAGAAATACAAAAACGACAAAGAAACATTAAACAGGGAAATTATGTCAATGTACAAGGAGAACAAGGTAAATCCCGCGGCAGGATGTCTTCCGCTTCTTGTACAGTTGCCAATACTGATACTTCTGTTCAGGGTACTCCTGAAGCTGGAGTATCCTGGAATGAGCAATATGTTCCTTGGAATTCAGCTTAACGGAACAGTTCTTTCGACTCTCGCTGTGGCACTTGGACAGACAGTTACAGACAGCGTACATGTTGGATTTGGCTCCGTATTTTCTGCGTTAAGCTCAAATACTGCAGGTCTTCTGAACTTCGGTGTTTACATGCCTAACCTTATCCTTCTGGTTGTTATCTCTGCCCTCACATGGTTACAGCAGAAGATGAGTACTACTGGCGGAAACCCCCAGATGGCAATGATGAGCTGGTTCATGCCTCTGTTTCTGACGTTTATCTGTCTCAGTTTGCAGGCCGGTGTTCTTCTGTATTGGGGAACATCATCCCTTATAGGAGTCGCACAGCAGTGGTGGGTAATGAGAAAGACAAAGATGGAAATGGCAGAAAAGCCTCAGCTCTACAAGGATAAACCTGCTGGAACACAGGCAAACAAGCAAAAATAGATTTTATTTTTCTGAATCATGGGAAAGGATGATGATCCTTGAACGATACAGAAAGTATTGTGCTTGAAGTTGGATCTGTCGAGGAAGCCAAAAAGATAGCCGCAGCAAAATGGTCTCTTGACCCTGAAGATATTGCAGGAAAGATCATTGAAGAAGAAAAGAGTTTCTTCGGTTTCCTTGGAAGAAAACTTACAGTTGAAGTAAGACCAGTAGCTTCTCTTTCCCTTTTAAAGGCGAAGAATGCCTTGAAGGATATTATTTACATGATGGATCTTGATGCAGAGGTTTCCTCCCTTGATGAAAAAACACTTAACATCAGCGGCCAGGATGCCGGTATTGTTATCGGTAAATACGGAGAAACTATCAAATCTATGGAATATATCGTTAATCTCATGTCCAGAGAAGAGGATCATACAGGAAGGATAAGGCTTGACAGTGATGGTTACAGGGATAGAAGGTCCGCAAGTCTTCAGAGGTTGGCAATGTCAGCATCAAGAAGGGTCCTGAGAAAGAACCGTCCAGCTTATCTGGAACCTATGACCAGCTGGGAAAGAAGGATTATACATCTGACACTGAAAGAGCGGGATGACGTGGAGACAAGGTCTGTAGGAGAAGATCCGGAGAGAAAGGTTGTAATATTTCCCTCTGCCATGGATCGCAGAAAATGACTTTCTTAAGGTTTTTCTTTCCTGAAGAGGTACTTTGATGTATCCGGTACTTTTCAAGATCTGGGGAATACCAATTCACAGCTATTATGTCATATGGGCTCTGGCCCTTTCTGCAGGTCTGGCAGGAACCAGGTCGAGGTCTGTAAAAATATATGGCCTGGAAGATGAAGTTGTAAGGAGAACTTTGATCCTTGCCTTCGTTGGAATGCTTGTTGGTGCAAGGATTGGTGGTTATTTCGATCACTGGTCCTATTATGTCCAGAATCCAGAGGATATACTTAATCCTCTTAAAGGTGCTCTTTCATCGACAACAGCTTTTCTTGGCGCCGGTCTTGCTGCGATATTTTACTTCAGAAAACGAAACTTAAGAGTTTCACAACTCGCTGAGGCAGCGAGTATTCCCGCGGCTTTAACTGTAGCAATTGGTCGTTTGGGGTGTTTCCTGAACGGTTGCTGTCTGGGAGTACCCACAGATCATTTCCTGGGAGTTTCCTTTCCAGGTGACAGGGGACTTGTTTTCAGGCATCCTGTTCAGTTATATTACAGTGCCGGTGCTCTGCTGGTATTTTTTCTTCTTTATACAGCTGAAAAGAGGATCAATGCAGTCTATGATCCTTTTAAAAGATCTTCAGTGCTTTGGCCTCTTTTCATGATATTATATGGTTTAATGAGGTTTTTTCTGGATTTTCTCAGGGAAGGTGACAGAATAGCGGGCCTGAGAACAGCGCAGATAGTTGGTATTGGCGTCATATTTGTTGGATTTGCCTGGATTTCTGTAAGTATGAAACATAACAGAAGATCTTGTAATTGACCTTTATCTTAATTCATAACCAGTAAATTACTTCTTTTTCATTCCTCTCTCCACTTAAATGTATTATCTATTTTCTCGAATTAACATTTCCTTTGGAGTTCTCAGTTTCCGCTTTCCGTAAAATATACGATGTTATTCAAGCCTTTCTGATTTAACCTTAATGTGTTCAATTTTATTGGAGGTGAATAACAGTGAAAAATATAATTAAAAGAAGGGCATTAACATGTTTATCAGTTTTATTTGCTCTTGTAGCGGTGACTGTTATTGTTCCAGGTTCGGCTTTTGCAATTGATGTTTTTTCCGGCAACCCAATAGCTGACATAGCCAGGGAAAGTTCACCAGCTGTGGTTAACATCGATGTAGAAGCAACGGTGACAAGATCAATTGCACCTTTTCCCGATGATCCTTTTTTCAGGAAATTTTTCGGAGAGGAATTTGAGAGGTTTAAGAGATCAGTGCCAATGAAGGGGAGAGGTTCCGGGTTTATCGTATCTGATGATGGCGAAATAATAACTAACAGTCATGTTATCGAGAATGCTGACAGGATCGAAGTCACTCTTTCAGATGGCAGAAAATATGAAGCCCATGTCCTTGGCAAAGATCCTACTTTTGACCTCGCTGTTCTTAAGATTAAAGCAGAAAATTTACCTGTTCTGGAGCTTGGAGATTCTGATAAACTTCAGGTTGGAGAATGGGTAGTGGCCATTGGAAATCCCTTTGGTCTTGAACACACAGTAACAGCTGGGGTGGTCTCTGCGAAAAACAGAAGCATTCACGCCGGCAATGTTAATTTTGAGGGTTTTCTACAGACTGATGCTGCTATCAATCCTGGAAACAGTGGCGGTCCCCTTATTGATCTTAAGGGCAGGGTAGTCGGTATAAACAGTGCTATTATACCCTATGCTCAGGGCATAGGGTTTGCTATACCGGTGAACATGGCAAAAGACATAATGGAAGATCTTGTAAAATATGGCAAGGTCAGAAGGGGATGGCTCGGTGTTTACGTTCAGCCCCTTACTGCTGAATTCAGAGAAGCTTATGGCCTTTCATTTGAAAAAGGTGCAGTTATTAGCGATGTTGTGAAAGGATCTCCAGCTGATGAGGCAGGTCTTGAACGTGGAGATGTTATCAGGACTGTCAACGGTAGAGAAATAGATGATCACAGACAGCTTGTATCTGTAATCAGGCAGTCTCTTGCTGGAGATAAAGTCAAGATTGGAATTTTTAGAGATGGAAAAGAGATTAAGATCGACGTAGTTCTCGGTGAGGTTGAAGAAGCTTCTACGGAAGAAGCAACAGGTGGAGGAACCAGTCTTTCTTCGGTAGGTATAGCGTTAAGTCCTGTAAACGAAGATCTCAAAAAGGAATACGATCTTGAAACTGACAGAGGTGCAGTTGTAACAGAGGTAACTCCCGGTTCACCTGCGGACAGGGCAGGAATAAAGACCGGAGATGTTATCCTTGAGATAAACGGCAGGAAGCTGCTGAGGCTTGGAGACTATCGCAAACTTGAACTTGAAAATGCAAAATCGGCAGTAATGCTGGTATTGAGAGATCAAAGGACCTTTTTCATATCAATGTCCCTGCGATAATATTTTTTCCACATCAGCATAAAAGATGAGGCCCTTGAAGGGCCTCATCTTTTATGCTGATAAAATTCGTCAAGACAGTTGCAGATATATATCCCTTGAACTTTAGTGCCAGTCAGGACATGAAACCTTGTAACCAACGCCTCTGACCGTCACTACTATCCTGTCGTAATCGTTGATCCTGAGTTTGTCTCTGAGATATTTTATATGTACATCAACAACGTTGCTTGTGCCGTCATATTCTTTCTGCCATACCTGGGATATTATCTGCTCCCTGGTAAAAACCTGATTTTCGTTGTTCATGAGGAATTCAAGAATGTCAAATTCTCTTCTTCTCAAGTTCACTGTCTTGCTGTCAATCCTGCATTCTCTGGCTACTGGATCCAGGAACAGATCTCCACACTGACGCACAGGATGTTTATCTCCCCTGTATCTTCTTGTTACTGCTTTTATCCTGGCCAGAAGTTCTCTGAAATCAAAGGGTTTAAGCAGAAAATCGTCAGCACCGTTCTCGAAAGCAATGACTTTTTCTTCTATTGTATCTTTTGCTGAAATAATAATTATCGGTATCTGGTTGTTGTCTCTCAGTTGCTCAATGAACTGGAGTCCGTCAAGTCCAGGAAGCATAATGTCCATTAGTATACAGTCAAGGTCCTGCGAGAGGGCAAGTTCAGCCGCTTTTTTCCCGTCGGTGCAGATCTCAACCTGAATATCCCTGTTCTGGAAATCCTCCTGAATTATTTTATTTAAACTCTCATCACTGTCTAATACAAGTATTTTCATGGTCTCACCTCCCTGAAAAAAGAAATTACATATCTATTAATTATAGTTAACAAGTATATTAAAGCATAATTCAATAATAATGTCGAGACCCTCTGAAAAGCTGTCATGTTAAATAGTGTATTTTATTTATGTCAGGATTTATTACTAAATATATTTTTCTTGCAAGAAAGGAAGTACAATGATAGTATCTTTTGTACCCTCTACTAGGTTTGACATATCAGTCTTTCTTGGTTACGGGAATTTGTGTCGAAAGGTGAGAAACTATATGATAAACAAGGATAAGAAACAGGGAATAATAGAGGAATACCGCACTCATAATGCCGATACCGGGTCAGCTGAAGTGCAGGTTGCTATGCTTAGCCAGAGGATCAGGGAGCTAACGGAGCATCTTAAGGTCCATAAGAAGGATTTCCATTCAAGGCGTGGTCTTCTGAAAATGGTTGGAAGAAGGAGAAGACTTCTCAGATATCTTAGACAAAAAGATTTTAACCGTTATAAGACATTGATAGAAAAGCTGGGTCTCAGACACTGATATTGAAATAAACTTCAATGCGGGGGCATTTGCCCTCGCATTTTTTTTACTGTCTGTGTTATTCTTGGTGATATAAATAGAGGAATGAAAAAATAGAGGAGGAAAACAAAGTATGAACAAAACTTATTCTTTAAGAATAGGAGATCAGGATCTGGTCTTTGAATTTGGCCGTATGGCTAAGCAGGCAAATGGTTCTTTATTGTGTAGACAGGGAGATACTACTATTCTAACAACAGCCTGTGTAACTGATAAACCAAGGGAAGGACTTGATTTTTTCCCTTTACTGGTTGATTTTGAGGAACGTTTTTACTCTGCAGGAAAGATCCCTGGAGGTTTTATCAAGAGAGAAGGACGTCCTTCAGAAACTGCAGTTTTAAGTGCAAGAGTGATTGACAGATCCATACGTTCCCTCTTTGAAGAATGGATGAGACATGATGTACATGTAGTGACAACAGTTCTTTCAGTTGATCAGAAAAATTCTCCCAGTGTTATGGGTATAAACGCCACATCAGTTGCCTTGATGGTTTCAGACATACCCTGGAACGGACCTGTGGGTGCTGTGAAAATAGGCATGATCGAAGGAAAACTTATTGTAAATCCCTCAGAAGATGCAATGGAGAATAGCAGTCTTGATCTCGTTGTTGCAGGTCATGCCGAAGGAGTCACAATGGTTGAGGCAGGAGCTGTAGAGGTCGACGAAGATATTATGATAGATGCCCTTGAACTTGCCCAGCAGGAGATACTGAAGATAGTAAGAATGCAGGAGCAGATAAGAGAAGAGATCGGTAAACCCAAGATAGAACTTGAAAGACCAGTGATATTCGAGGATATTGATCAGTGGATAATGTCAAATCAGATGGATGAGATCAGGGAAGCAGTAATGATCCACGACAAAAAGGTAAGAGGATCCAAAATTTCAGGGATAACAGACAGGGCAGTTGAGCATTTTGCTGAGGATTACCCTGAATCTTCAAAGTATATCTCCGGCAAAGTGGAAGATTATGTCAAAAAGGCTATGCGGTCAATAATCCTTGAAGAAAGTATAAGATCAGACGGAAGAAAAATGGACGAAATAAGACCCATAGCTTGTGAAGTAGGTGTTTTGCCCCGTGTCCACGGGTCAGCCCTGTTCACGAGGGGAGAAACCCAGTCTCTTGCTACAACAACACTTGGAATGTCCGGGGAAGATGACCAGATCCTCGATGGTCTCAAGGAGAATGAGCCTGCCAAAAGCTTCCTCCTGCATTATAACTTTCCGCCCTATTCTGTGGGTGAAGTAAAACCAATGAGAGGTCCAGGAAGAAGGGAAATTGGCCATGGAGCACTTGCCGAAAAGGCATTGAAACCATTGATACCTTCTTCTGAGGATTTCCCCTACGTGGTTAGGGTAGTGTCAGATATTCTTGAATCTAACGGTTCAAGTTCCCAGGCTTCCATATGTGGTGGCAGTCTGGCCCTTATGAATGCAGGTGTTCCTATCCGGTCCCATGTTGCCGGAATTGCCATGGGATTGATAAAAGAAGGGGATAAAGTTAAGATCCTTACCGATATTCAGGGTCTGGAGGACCATTACGGAGACATGGACTTTAAAGTAGCAGGTACCCGTAAAGGCATAACTGCACTTCAGATGGATAATAAAGCCGGTGGAATTACCCGGGAGGTCTTGAACAGTGCACTGGGGCAGGCGAAAGAGGGAAGGCTTTTCATCCTCGAAAAAATGGAGAGTGCAATAAGCAATCCTTCAGGTCTTTCAGAACTGGCTCCGAAGATCCTGGTCATGAACATCAATCCGGAAAAGATCAGGGATATTATTGGCCCCGGAGGAAAAACGATCAGAAGTATAACCCAGGAAACCGGAGTGAAAATGAACGTTGATGATACGGGTGAAGTGTATATCTCTGCCACATGTCAGAGTGATCTCGATGCAGCTGTGGCAAAGGTAGAGGCTTTGACAAAGGACATAGAAGCTGGTGAGGTCTACCTTGGTACAGTAACGAGACTGATGAACTTTGGTGCCTTTGTGGAGCTTCTGCCCGGCAAGGAAGGCCTTCTGCATATAAGCGAGATAAGCAAACACAGAGTTCCCAAGGTCGATGATGTTCTTTCTCCTGGTGACAATGTTCTCGTTATAGTTAAAGAGATAGACGACATGAAAAGGGTCAATCTTTCCAGAAGGAGGATCATGGCAGATGAGGCAAAGATCAAGGAAGCTGGCCTCGAATCCTTTATGGAGACTGAAATCGAACGTGAAAGGGAGATCGAAAAGATAGCAGAATCTTCAAAGGGAGAAGAACCAGAAAGGGAAGATAAAAACAGGGACAGAAATTCCCGAGGTAGAGGTCCCAGAAGAAGTTCATCAAACGACAGAAAAAAGAATCAGTAAATATTAAGAGGATAAACAACCGATGATAAATGATGTCATAGTAAAGGTTTTGAGGGAAAAGGACATCCCTATGCCGAGGTATTCAAGTAAAGATGCGGCAGGTGTTGACATATCTGCTGCAGAGAATTTGCTTATAGAACCGGGAAACTTTGCACTCGTTCCTACAGGGCTGTGGCTGGCGATACCTCCAGGTTACGAAGCACAGCTGAGGCCCAGAAGTGGATTGGCCCTTAAACATGGAATTACTGTACTGAATTCTCCTGGTACTATTGATTCTGACTACAGGGGTGAGATAGGTGTGATCCTGATGAATCACGGCAAATCCACCTTTAAGGTGTCAAAAGGTGACAGAATAGCACAGATGGTTATTTCTCCTGTAAGGCAATGTCGCTTCGAAGACTGTGACGAGCTTCCTCCTTCTGAAAGGGGAGAGGGTGGCTTTGGAAGCACCGGTCTGAATATTGAAGGTTGACAAAGGGTCCTTTTTTAGTATAACCTGATTAAATCAGAAATATATGTGGCAATGAAGGGAAGAGTAGCTGTTCCAACCTGTATACAGAGAAGTTGATCCAGGCTGAGAATCAACTTGCGGGAGATCAGTGAAAACCATCCCAGAGCCTGTGCCGAAGCCTTAAAGGATAAGGCACACGGGGTTCGCCCGTTACAGCGAGCTAACGAGAGTCGGCCCCCGTGGCCGGAACTGGAGTGGAAACGCGGTAAAGCCTGTATCGTCTCCGAAATTGACGATCCAGGCTTTTTGTATGGAGGGGATACAGATGTTGGAATATAGAGATCAGAATGGAAAGGTCTTACAGGAAGAAAAAGCTCTTACGGCAGGAGAGATCCTGAAAAAACTGAAACAGGATAAAGGTGTAGTAGCTGTCAGAGTTAATGGAGAAGCCAGAGACTTTAATTCCAGGGTAGAAGAAGATGCTCTTTTGGAGCCCATAAAAGGTGATGTTCAAGAAGGGCTTGAAATTATCAGGCACTCAACAGCACATCTTATGGCCCAGGCAGTACAGAATCTTTATCCAGGTGCCAGATTCGGAATAGGGCCGGCTATAGAGGAAGGTTATTACTACGATATTGAATTGCCGGATAAAATATCTGAGGATGACCTTCCGACTATTGAAAAGGAAATGAGAAGAATAATAAAAAAAGCTGTTCCTGTGGAGCGAATCGTAATGTCCAAAGAGGAAGCTCTTGATTTCTTCAGGGAGAAAGATGAGATCTACAAGACCGAACTTATTGAGGAAATCGAGGCTGATTCTGTTTCGGTTTACAGACAGGGTGACTACGCAGACCTTTGCAGGGGACCTCATGTAAAGAATACATCAGCTCTGGGACATTTCAAACTTTTGTCAGTCGCCGGAGCTTACTGGAGAGGCAGCGAAAACAACATTATGCTGACCCGAATCTACGGTACTGCCTTCAATGATGCTGAAAGCCTGGACAGATACCTCAAAAGAGTTGAAGAAGCCAAAAAGAGAGATCACAGGAAGATCGGAAAGGCTCTCGATCTTTTCAGTCTTCAGCCTGAGGGGCCTGGATTCCCTTTTTTCCATCCCCGGGGAATGGTGATTTTGAACAAGCTTACGGATTTCTGGAGAAAGGTCCATGTAAAGGCAGGTTACTCTGAGATCAAGACACCTCTGATCCTTGACAGAGATCTCTGGATCCGTTCAGGTCACTGGGATCACTACAGGGAAAACATGTATTTTACTGAGATAGATGAACGACCTTTTGCCATAAAGCCGATGAACTGTCCAGGTGGGATTCTCGTTTATAATAACCAGGTCCATAGCTACAGAGATCTCCCTCTCAGGATGGGAGAATTGGGCACAGTTCACAGGCATGAAAAATCCGGAGTTCTTCACGGTCTAATGAGGGTCAGGTGTTTTACACAGGATGATGCCCACATTTACTGTGAACCTCATCAGGTCACCGACGAGATAATCAAGATAATGAATCTGTCCAGATATATATATCAGGACGTATTTGGCTTTGACTACCATGTGGAACTTTCGACAAGACCTGAGAACGCTATGGGAGATGTTGCCATGTGGGATGAGGCCGAAAGATCTCTTGAAGATGCCCTCAGGCACACAGGAATAGACTATAAGCTGAATCCTGGAGATGGAGCTTTTTACGGGCCCAAGATCGATTCTCACCTAATGGATTGTATAGGGAGAACCTGGCAGTGCGGAACCTGTCAGCTTGATTTCCAGATGCCAGAAAGATTTGACCTTAACTACATAGGAAAGGATGGGGAGCAGCATCGCCCCGTTATGTTACACAGGACCATTCTTGGAAGTCTTGAACGATTCTTTGGTATTCTCATCGAGCATTTTGCCGGAGCATTTCCTTACTGGATAGCTCCTGTTCAGGTAAAGATTCTTCCGGTAAATGACAATGTACTTGATTATGTTGCAGACCTGGCAGAAAAGCTTAAATCCTGGAATGTCAGGATAGAAACTGACATAAGGGACGAAAAACTCGGGAAAAAGATAAGAGACGCCCAGATGGAAAAAGTCCCCTACATGCTGGTTATCGGGGACAAGGAAGTTGAAAACGGCAAGGTTTCGGTAAGGGAAAGAAAAGAGGGTGATCTTGGTACAATGTCAGTTGAAGGTCTGAAGGCAAAATTGGATCAGGAATTTGACCCAATGAAATAAACTGGACCATTGAATTATGTTGTCCAGTATGGTATATTTTTCAGGTTTCAGATTATAATAAAGTGCAAGTAGAGGGTTCGACCTCTCGCCTTTTGACGCAAATGCAGTTAAAAAGGCCAATTCTCAGAAATGTAAAAGCTATTTCGAGAGAGTCGGATCGTGTATCCGACTCTCTTTATTTTTCATGGAGGTGAAGTGCTATAGTCAGTAAAAAAACTGATGATCCCCGTATTAATGAGGAAATTAAGGCAAATGAAGTTCTTCTTGTTGATGATGCTGGAGTTAAACATGGAGTAGTACCCATAAACGAAGCTCTTGATATGGCAGAGGAAAGGGAACTGGATCTGGTTGAAGTTGCTCCCGGAGCCAAACCACCTGTCTGCCGTATTATGGATTATGGGAAATACAGGTATCAGAAGCAGAAAAAGGAAAAGGACGCCAGAAAGAAACAGAAGACCCAGACACTGAAGGAAATTAAAATGCGTCCAAAGATCGATCAGCATGATTATGACTTCAAGGTAAAAGCCATAAAGAATTTCCTCACCAACGGACACCGGGTTAAAGTATCTGTGTTTTTCAGGGGAAGGGAAATGGCCTTTCTCGACAAGGGAAGAGCAGTTCTTGAAAGAGTACAGGCAGAGTGTGTCGAACTTGGCAAGGCTGAGAACCCTCCTAGAATGGAAGGCAGATACATGAGAATAATGTTGACACCGGTATCCCAGGGTGAAAAAAACAGCTAATCCTTGCTTAAGAGTATCGTTAAGTGTTTATGAAAATATGATCTCTTTATCAAGACACTTGGTACAGATAAATACAGCTTATAGGAGGTAGATCTACTTATGGGAAAGTTAAAGACCCATTCCGGGACTAAAAAAAGGTTTTCCCGAACCGCTAAGGGCAAGATATCGTATAAAAAGAAGGGAAGGGGCCATCTCTTAAGGAAAAAGAATGCCAGCAGGTTAAGAAGGCTCAGAGATAAAGGTTACCTTGACAAGAACTTTGCAGACAAGATAAAAAAGCTGCTTCCTTACAGCTAGAAAAAAGTATTCTGAAAGAGGTGTGTCCCTATGCCAAGAGTAAAAGGTGGCAGTGCAAGTAACAGTAAGAGAAAAAAATTATTCTCCATAACCAGGGGTTATTGGGGAAAAAAGAAAAATGTGTATAGAAGGGCGAGAGAAGCTTACCTTCATTCTCTTTCAAACGCCTACAAGGACAGAAGGCTCAAGAAAAGGGAGTTCAGAAAACTCTGGATCACAAGAATAAATGCAGCTGCCCGAATGAACGGTCTGTCCTACAGTACATTCATGAACGGCCTCAAAAAGGCTGAGATCAACATTAATAGAAAAATGCTTGCCGACCTCGCTGTTAACGATATGGCAGCTTTTGAAGACCTGGTTGGCAGGGCCAAAGAAGCCCTGGCAAAGTAGTGAAACGTAGACAATATAGCAAGATAAAGGTTGAAAGGATCATTATTGCGGGGTTCCTGTCTCTAATCCTGGCAGGGACCCTGTCTATATATTTTTTTAATAATTTAGCAGAAATGGAGATGTCTTTTTTAGACGCTCTCTTTACAAGCACGTCAGCAGTCTGTGTAACGGGTCTGATTGTCTTGGACACAGCAACTCAGTTATCATTTCCTTCCCAGCTGACTGTAATGCTTTTGTTCCAGCTTGGAGGGCTCGGAGTGATGACTGCTGCAACAGCAATGATGATTCTTCTGAGACAGAGAATAGGAATAAAACAGAGACTTCTCTTTACGGGAGGAATAGGTCTTGACTCCCTTTCCGGAGCTGTAAGGCTTATCATTGCAGTATTAAAGATTACATTTGTTTTTGAAATACTCGGCAGTCTTATACTCTTTATGTCTTTTTCCCGGGAGTTCCCCTTTACTGAAGCCCTGTTTCACTCTGTCTTTCAGGCAGTTAGTGCTTTCTGTAACGCTGGTTTCTCGACCTTTACAACCAACCTTTCTGAATATTCTCATTCCCTACTAATACCGGCAACTGTGATGGTTTTGATATTCTGGGGAGGTATCGGCTTTATACCAGTAGTAAATATTATTTCTTATTCAAAAAAAAAGGAAAAGATCCGAAATCACACAAAAATGGTTCTTTGTACAAGCATTACTCTTATTATTCTGGGAACTGTACTTGTAGCACTTTTTGAGTGGAATGGAGCTTTGAAAGGCTATAATTATTTTTACAAGTTCTGGAATGCCATGTTCTTGAGTGTCTCATCCAGAACAGCGGGATTCAATACAATAGATACTGCATCCATCGTATCGGTTACCGCCTTTGTAGTTTGTTTTCTTATGATCATAGGTGCTTCTCCAGGTTCAACAGGAGGTGGAATTAAAACGACGACCTTCACTCTTGTCGTTTTATCTGTTGTTGCTTATCTCAGGGGTAAAAGAAATGCAATGATCGGATACAGATCAATTCCCTCTTCGGATGTCACGAGGGCAACGTCCGTTGCGGTTATTTATATATCCACTATACTTTTTGCTGTCCTTGTTTTGTCTTTTCTTGAGAATTTTACATTCAGAGAGATAGTTTTTGAGGTTATTTCTGCCCTTGGTACTGTTGGTCTGAGTATGGGAATAACTGGATCATTAAGTGCCCCGGGCAAGATGGTAATAATTGTACTGATGTTTTGGGGCAGGATAGGAATGTTGACGGTGATCTATGGACTTGTTCGCAGTAGTCAGGTGTCGGAGGACATAAACTATCCTGAAGTTAATATACCCCTGGGTTAACCTGAGGAGGACAATGGTATGGCAGAGTCAAATAAAACTGTAATGGTGGTGGGGTTGGGAAGATTTGGAGTGTCCCTTTCTCTCAAGCTTGCTGAAATGAAAAGGCAGGTCATAGCTGTTGACAGAAATCCTGCCAGGGTAAAAGAGGTTGCTGAAGAAATTGAAATATGTGCCCAGATAAACGCAACTGATGAGGAAGCCCTGGTCAAGATCGGTGCCAAGGAGGTAGATGTGGCTGTTGTTGCAATTGGTGAAAATATTGAAGCGAGCATAATGGTCACTACCATACTGAAGGGATATAATATCCCCTTTCTTGTAGCAAGAGCTCAAAACCCCCTTCATGCCAGGATCCTGGCAAAGGTCGGAGCTGACAGAGTGATTTTTCCCGAGAAAGAGATGGGAGAAAGAGTAGCAGATCAGCTGGTACATCCATGGCTTAACCGCTTTTCCCAGCTTCCCGGTGCCGAATCCATCATCGGAGAAGTGGAACCTGTCCCTGAGATGACAGGTAAAACTCTTTTAGAACAGGAATTTAGAAAAACCTATGAAGTGGTCATTCTCATGATAAAGAAAAACGGTAAATACATGATACCCCGTCCAGATACCATAATAGACAGAGAAGATACTCTACTCGTGGCTGGACAAAAAGAACAAATTGAAAAGATCATTAAAATGAAAGAAAAAGAAGGGAAGGAATCCTGACCTTATTTAGGGGAATTCAGACAGAGGAGGTAGTATAGTCTTGACATCCAGAATAGATGAAATTCAGAAAGTACAGGAGGAATTTGAAAAAGAACTTGTATCGGCCAGTTCTCTTGACGATCTTTCCGACCTTAAAACCAGGTTTCTCGGCAAAAAAGGGAAGGTAACTGTCCTCATGAAAAATCTGGGAAAACTTGATCCCGAAGAACGTCCTGTTTTCGGAAAAGAAGTTAACAACCTGAGAAAGACTGTAGAGGACAACATTAACAGGAAATATAACAGCCTTTATCAAAAGGAAATGGACCTCCGTGAAAGACAGGATCGCATAGATGTTACTTTACCTCCAAGAGGCAAGTCTTGTGGAGGGTTTCACCCTGTTGCACAGGTCACTCATGAAATAATTGAGATATTCAGTGGTCTTGGTTTTTCTGTTGCACTTGGTCCTGAGATCGAAGAGGATTTTTATAATTTTGAGGCTCTTAATATTCCTAAACACCACCCGGCCAGAGATATGCAGGATACATTTTACTTTAACGACGGCGCTCTTCTCAGAACACATACCTCTCCGGTAGAAGTAAGGGCTATGAGAGCATTAGGAGCACCTCTAAGAGTTATCGTTCCCGGGAAAGTTTACAGACGTGACAGCGATCCTACTCATTCACCGATGTTCCACCAGCTGGAAGGTCTCCTGGTAGATGAGGATGTTTCAATTGCAGATCTTAAGGGCTGTCTCGACGTAATGATCGACAAGTTTTTTGGTAAGTCTCTGAAAAAAAGATACAGGGCAAGCTATTTCCCTTTTACCGAACCATCCCTTGAGCTTGATATAGAGTGTGTTGCCTGTTCGGGTAACGATAAAAACTGCAGAATATGCAAGGGATCGGGATGGCTGGAGGTCTCCGGACTTGGTATGACCCATCCACATGTTCTGAGAGCTGGAAACGTAGACACTGAAAAATACAATGGCTTTGCATGGGGTATGGGTCTCGATCGAATGGCCCAGTTAAAGTACGGTCTTAATGATCTTCGTGTACTTTTTGATGGCAACGTCCCTTATCTTCTGTCAGGGAGGAATGAATAATGCTTATATCATGGAACTGGCTTCAGGAATATGTCACCCTTCCAGAAGGGGTCGAAGTAGAACAGGTAGCAGAAAGGCTCACAATGACAGGGTGTGAAGTTGAGGAGATCAAGTATCCCTGCCCTGAGCTCTGGGGAGTTGTTACTGCAAAAGTTGATGAACTTCGGAAACATCCTTCAGCGGATAAACTTTTTGTTGCCGAACTGGTAATGCCGGGAAGAGAAGCTGTTTGCATAACTGCAGCACCAAATCTATCCCCCGGGGATATCGTTCCTTATGCTCCTCCAGGAGCTGTAATGGCAGATGGGACTGTTCTTGGAGAAAAGGATTTTTCCGGCGTTTTAAGCCAGGGTATGATGTTATCTGCGGAGGAACTTGGATTGCCTGAGATAGCGGACGAGTTTGGTATCCTGCGTCTTCCTCCTAAAACAAAACTCGGTGCTGATCTAAAGTCCCACTTCGGGCTTGATGATGTCCTTCTGGATATCTCAATCACTCCCAACAGGGGAGATCTCTTGAGCATAATTGGTCTTGCACGGGAAATATATGCCCTTTTCCCCGGAGCTAAATTGAAGGAACTGCCATTCCCGGAAGAATTGTGTGACAGTTCCTGGCGGGAAGACTTTGGAAATGTGACCATAAAGGATAACGGATGTAAATGTTATGCCCTTGGTATGGCTACTGATATAACTATTTCACCAACTCCGGTTGAAGTGAGGATCAAGTTGGCCTTTATGGGAATGAGACCCATTTCAAACGTAGTTGATGCTACCAATGTCGTAATGCTTCTCACAGGACAACCTCTTCATGCTTTCGATCTTGAGCTTCTTCCTTCAAGAAACATTGAGGTTCGATCTGCTAATGAGAACGAACATTTTGTAACCCTTGATGAAAAAGAACATGTTATGTCTGAAGGTGATCTTCTGATCACAAGCAATGATGAACCTGTCGGTATCGCCGGGGTTATGGGAGGTCAGAACACAGAGATCAGACCTGAGACAAAAACTGTTGTAGTCGAATCTGCAAATTTTGACTCAGCACGGGTAAGTCAGACCTCAAGGCGTCTGGGTATCAACAGTGAGGCAGCTTACCGTTATTCCCGGGGAGTTGACCCTCAGAAGGCTAGATCTGCCCTTTTCTATGCACTGGGACTTATAGCCGAGTGGGGTGGTGCTGAGGCCTACCATTCTATCAAGTATTCAGTGGCAGAGGATTGGACCCCTGTTGAAGTTACCCTTCATTCGTCATCCCTGAAAAGGGTCCTCCTCTGGGATGATCTTGATGAAGCTTCCGCAATACTCGAGAGGCTTGGACTGAAGGAGAAAGAAAGAAAAAACGGGTCTGCAACTGTCCTTGTGCCTTCCTGGAGACCTGATATCGGCATTGAGGCAGATCTTATTGAGGAAGTAGGAAGGGTCAGAGGGTACAACAATATATCACCAAGACTTCCTGCTAACATGAAGTCCGTCGGAGATCGTGGCAGTTTTTACAGATCTTCCGCGCTTATTAGGGACATTGCAAGGGCAAGAGGATATACGGAGGTGGTAACTTTCAGCTTTATCGGCCCCTCTTTTAAAGAGGATCTGAAGTTGCCGGAAGATGATATAAGAGCAAATCCAGTTCCTATCGCTAATCCCATGAGCATGGAACAGTCATTAATGAGAACTGTAATGTTGCCTGGACTTCTTACTTCTCTTGGTAATTCAATACGGTCTGGCTGGAGAAAACCAGTGAAAGTCTTTGAGATCGGAAGGGTCTTTCTAAGGGACAGTGAAATGGCGGAAAAGGGAGAACATGAGGAAAAAGAAAGAGTTGCAGGTCTTGTTTTTCCAGGCCTCGACAGAAGATATCCCCATGATGATTCTGAAGAAGAAGATTTCTTTTCTGTCAAGGGTGATGTAATGACCCTCTTCCAGGCTTTTGGTATCAAAGGAGATTTTATACCCGGAGAGCAGCCTTTCGGTCATATGGGACAGACCGCATCCATAGAAGAGAAGGAAAAGAACATTGGTTACCTTGCCAGGTTAAAGCCTGATATTCTTGAAAAAATGGACCTTCCTGATCCAGTATTTTATTTTGAACTGGATATGGAAAGAATGATGGAGGGGTCTGAAGTCAAGTTTAAAATGTTATCCCAATTTCCCAAGGTCTTCAGGGATATATCCATCCTTGTAAGCAGAGAAAAGGATAGCAGGCAGGTTGTAAAGGATATTCGCAGTATCTCAAGAGGTCTTCTTAAAGAGGTCCGCCTTTTCGATATTTACACAGGAAAAGGGATTCCCGAAGATTCCAGAAGCCTGGCGTTCAGTCTCGCCTATTGTTCTGATGACAGGACCCTTAGTGATGAGGAAGTTGACAGGATACACAATGACCTTCGTGAAAGTCTGAGTCAAAAGGGTTATACTTTAAGATAGTATAAGTGTTATTGAAGAAGGTTCTCTTTGGAGGAGATTAAATGTCCGAAAAAGATCGAAATGTTAAGATCACAATTGGAGACAAGGATTATTCAATACGTACTTCTCTGGATGAGACAGTTTTAAACAGGGTTCTTGATCATATTGAAGAAGCCGTTTCCGAAACTGAAGGCGGCCAGGAGCAGAAGCTCCTTGCCGCCTGTCTTGACCTGGCTTACAAACTTGAGATCGCCAGTAATGCAAGTACGGATAATATTGTTGAAGGACAGGATACAGAGTAATGAGTATTTCATTGTTAGTTGATATTGTCTTTGCTTTTCTTCTTGTAACTTTTGCTGGTCGAGGATTATGGAGGGGGTTTTCCGGTGAACTCTTTTCCCTTGCAGGTACAATAGGCGGAGTGATAGGGGCATGGAAATTCGGCCCTTTTCTGGGAGGTTTTCTCGCCACGAAGATGGACATTTCTCCCACACTTCTCCTTGTATTGTCCATGGTCCTCATTTATATAATTATCGCTTTACTCGCAGCTTTACTATGCAGACTGGTAAAGGCTTTTCTTAAGATAACCCAGCTTTCATTTGCTGATCGTTTTTTTGGAGGAATTGCCGGAGTCCTCAAGACTGGAATTATAGTTTTGTTTGTATATTTTGTATGTATGGTCTTTTCTCCACTCATCTCAACTGAATGGATGTCTGAAAGTTTCAGCATGAGAAGTGCCTCTATTCTGTGGCCAAGAATAAGTCATTATTTCCCTGATTTTGAACTGCCTTCGGCTGTTTCTTTTGATGTTCCAGAGAAAGAGATCATAAGCCAGGGTGGGGAAACAGATGATTCTTGATCCCTCAGTACTTTCAAAGCTGGAATTTTCGGGTGTTCTCGATATATTCCTGAAAGAGACCCGTTCTGAACCGGGAATTCTGGTATTGAAAAACCTTGATACAGCTTCTGATATCCCATCTCTTGAAAAACGTCAGGCCAGGGTCAGAGAATTTGATAATTTCAGAGATAAACGTGGTGATATGCCATGGAAGGAAGGTATGATCTCCCTTGCCCCTTTCCTGAAAAATGCGCGACAGAACGCATTTATGACGGGTCCCGAACTTGTGCATTTCAAAACACTATTTATTCTTTCACAAAAGTTAAGAAACTGTTTTCAAAATGTAAGGACAGAATATCCGGAGCTTTGGGAAACAGTCAAAAAGATCAGGGACTTTTCTGAAGAAATAGAATTTCTTTCATCGCTCAACGATGATGGAACTCTTCTGGATTCAGCTTCACCTTTACTCTCTCGGATAAGAAATGATATTTTCAGGACAAGAAATGCATTGAGGGACAGGGCAAACAGGATAATGAACGACCCAAGACTTTCCGGGATGCTGAGGGATCGTAATTTAACCATCAGAAATGGCAGGTACATTGTCACTGTAAAGCAGGAGAACTCCAGCAGATTTCCCGGAATTATCCAGGATCGGTCCGGGTCGGGAAATTCCGTGTTTATGGAACCGGATAATATGATAGAACTAAATAACAGGCTTGCAATGTTTATTTCTGAAGAGAAAGAAGAAGAGTATAGGATACTCAGTTTAATAACCCAAAAAATACTTTCTCGTTCCTCAGCAGTTATTGATACTGAAAATTCTCTGGGTCATATTGATATGCTTTATGGTGTGACTTCAGTAATGCGTCAACGGAAATGGAATCTTCCTCTCCTATCCACGAAGACTGGTTTTTCTCTGAAACAGGTAATTCATCCACTTCTAAACGTTAAACCTGTCCCTCTGGATATACGTTGTGGAGATGATTTCAGGATACTTGTAATAACTGGTCCGAATACAGGCGGTAAAACAGTAGCCCTCAAAACAGCGGCTCTCTCAGTAATACTGTCCTGGTACGGATTACCTCTGCCAGCTGAAGAAAGCAGTAGAGTAGGGTATTTTTCGGGTCTTTTTATCGACATAGGTGATGAACAGAGTGTAGAGCAGAATTTGTCCACCTTCAGTTCCCATATCAAAAATCTTGTAAATATGCTCAGGTCAGCTGACAGGAATTCGCTTCTATTTCTTGATGAACTTGGGGCAGGAACAGATCCACAGGAAGGAGCCGCTCTGGGAATAGCGATCCTTGACTCAATAAGGAACATCAGTTGCTGTGCTCTTGCAACGACCCACCATAATCCTATCAAAAGCTTTGCCATATCGGAAAAGGATATAGAAACTGCCAGTATGGAATTTGATGAGATGACTCTCGCTCCTACCTATCGGATGCTTATAGGAATTCCAGGTAAGAGTAATGCACTACATATAGCTGAAAGACTTGGAATGCCATTATCAATTATTGACAGGGCGAGACAGGCATTGAGTACAAGAGAAACCTCCATAGAAGACATTATAAGTGAACTGGAGGATAAGAAACAGACATTGGACAGGGTAAGGGAAGAACTGGAAGTACAAAAAGATCGAAATCGCCTGATGTCCGATAGAATGGATAAGGACAGGAAAAAAATGGAACTCGAACAGGAAAGGCTCATTGAAGAAAGCCGTGAAATAGCAAGACAGATAATAACTGATGCCGAGGAAAAGGCAAAAGACCTGCTGAATGAGCTTCACGGGGCGGCGCTTTCAAGGGGGCACAGGGCTATGGCTGAACATAAAAAAAAGAAAAACAAAACTCCTTCTTTCGCTAAAGGAAATTCGCCAGAAATAAATAGTTCATTTTCAATAGAAATAAGCCTCGGAGACCATGTCAAGGTCGCAGGATCCAGGGTAAAGGGTGAAGTTACAAAGATCATCGGTAAAAAAGCTCTGGTTCAATCGGGTCCACTTAAGATAGAAGTGCCTGTAAAATCCCTGACTGTTACAGAAAAACAATCTCACGATAAGGAAAAACCGGAAAAGTCCATTAAGATTTCAAAACCCCAGTCAGTACCCTCATCACTAATGGTCAGGGGTATGACTGTAACAGAAGCTGTACCAATGGTAGAGCAGTATCTGGACAGGGCTATGAGGGCAGGCCATTCTTCAGTTTGTGTAATTCATGGAAGAGGTGAAGGTATTCTCAGGCGTGAAGTTCACAGGATCTGTCAGAATCTTTCCTATGTAATTTCCTACAGGCTCGGCGACGTTTCTGAAGGTGGTTATGGTGTTACAATAGTGACCTTCAGAAAGTAAAATGATCTTAAAAGGATCAGGGTTTTCTTGACAAAGATCCGGAAGACATGTAGTTTTTCTTTTATGCGATACAATATGTGCCTGTAGCTCAGAGGATAGAGCGCTGGTCTCCGGAACCAGAGGTCGCGAGTTCGAATCTCGCCAGGCACGCCAGAATCACTTATTATTAAATGTATAAAAAAACATATTCCTTTCGGAAAGGAAATAAATAAAAAAAGAGGAAGCACTTAGGCTTCCTCTTTTTTTATTTACGATCGCTGATTAATCTGAGTAACTGAGCTTAAAATTCGGGAACTTCCATTCCAACTTCTTTGTAGTATTTTGCTGCTCCAGGGTGCACAGGAACTGATGCGCCTTCAAGAGCTCCTTCGAGGGTGATCATCTTGGCTTTGGAGTGGATCGGGTAAAGGTCTTCGATATTTTCCCAGAAAGCCTTTGTTATATCGTAAACGAGATCCTCGTCGAGATCTCCGTCGCATACCCAGCATGCCATAACTGCTGGAGTGACAGTGTCATGATCTATTCCCTTGTAAGTTCCAGCTGGTATTACGCTCCTGGCGAAGAAAGGATAAGCTTCGATAAGTTTTCCAAGGAATTCGTCGCTGAAGTTGATGAGATCGATATCGTGCATTGTAGCAAGATCCATTATGGAAGCTGTTGGATAACCGGCTACGACAAAACCAACATCAAGCTGTTTGTCCTTGAAGCGCTGTGTGGTGTTGTTGAAGTCGAGGAAATCAGTGTCCATGTCAGCATACTTGATCTCTGCGACCCTTAATATGGCTGCAACGTCAGCTGCAACGCCTGATCCGGGTGCTCCAACGGATACCCTTTTGCCCTTGATGTCCATTATACCCTTTACGCCAGATTCCTTGGTTGTGATGACCTGTATGTTTTCAGGATAAAGGGAAGCGATGAACCTTACGTTCTTGAATTCCCTGGTGAAAGGTTTTTCGCCGCTATATGCCCACATGGATACGTCGTTCTGGGCAAGGGCCATTTCTATCTGATGTGTCCCAATAAGGTTAAGGTTGGCCTGAGAAGCATTACCTGTCTCACCGGTCATCTGAACTTCAGGTACGTTCTTGGTGATGATGTCAGCCATACCGCCGCCTACAGGATAATATGTTCCGCCTGTTCCACCAGTTGCAAGAGAAATGAATGTTTTTGCGGTTGCCATTCCTGTTACAGCAAATACCATAAGTGATGCTACCATGAGAATCATTACAAGTTTCTTCATTAATTAAATCCCCCTTGTCAGATATTATTTTTGATCTTTTCCCCCTACTACAAACAGACTGATATCTTGTTTGTGTTACATCCCCCCCTGTAATTCTTGCTATAAATATAGTATAAGGCCCAAATCAAAGTACTTCAAGTAATAATATTTTCATAATCTTTCTTTTCCCGTGAAAAAAAGAACTTTTAGCACGTCTGAGATAAATCTTGTGTATTTAAAAAAGAGTTTTAGTCTTTTAACTTATATATTTCTGATTTATAATCAACGTAGAAAGAATAGAGGGGGGACTATTGAAATGATATGGAAAAGTCTGTTCAATAATGGTAGAAACGGTACGGGAATAGAAGAGGTGCCGGTGAATGGGGGAGTTTCCGAAGAAGAAAAAGAAATGCCTGAAGATGTACCTGGTCTGCCGAAGGAGCACTCAAGGAAGGAAGGACCGGAATACAGTTTCAGGGTTACCATTGATATGCAGGATGACAACCAGATCGGAAGGGCAGCGCTTCTTTTGGCGTCTACTTCCAGTCATTCTTCAGAAAACGAGCTCAAGTCACAGTTGGGAGAGTTGAGATGGAAATCAGTTGCAACTGAGATAGGAGGTCTGGCAGGGGATATACCCCAAAAAATAACGCGGGCCCTTGTGGGTGCCTCTTTAAATGCTGGTGTTATTGAAAAGAACCAGAAGGAGATGCACGCTCTTATGCATGCGGCAGTAGAGGCAATGGAAGGCTTCATTCAGAAGGGCATGCTCGAAGCCAGTATAGGTGCAAAGATAGGTATTGTAAGAAACAGTAAGTGGATAGCTGTCGCAGTAATGGGAGATACTGCATATCATGCTGTTGCCCATCATGAGAGATGTGGACTTGGAGTTATGCATTTATAAGGCAGACTTGCCTTAGATTATTCCATGTGATAAAGTTCTTTTTTGTTTGAGCTACAATTATAAAGTAAATCAGGAGGTGTAGGTATAGATGAAAAAGGATATCCATCCAGAGTACAAGGTATGCAAAGTTTCCTGTGCATGCGGAAATACCTTTGAAACTCGTTCTACAGTATCTGAGCTGAAACTCGGTGTATGTTCTGCCTGTCATCCTTTTTATACAGGTAAACGTGGAAGTATGGTTCTTTCTGAAGAAGGAAGACTTCAGAAGTTCAACAAGAAATATCAGGGCATCAATTACGGACAGAAGGAATCCAAAACTGAACAAGACTGAAAAAGGGGGATCTTCCCCCTTTTTTTCAGAAAGAAGGTACTTTAATGACATGTAAAGTTCACCTTGTGGCCCATACTCCCAGACCAGATGAGACAGTTGCAGCTGCTGCAAGACTCTGCTACAGTGATGTTTCTGTAGAGGAGCTGCTTGAAAATAGCGAGAATACGGGTGTGGCCAAATTCATTTCTCACCTTAGACGGAGTGGACACCTTTCTCCTTTTGAGCATGTTTCATTCACTTTTGGTATCGACGGTTTGAGCAGGGTGTGTACACATCAGCTTGTACGGCACAGAATGGCCAGTTACAGCCAGCAGAGCCAGAGATATGTCTCCATGGACATGGCTGAATGTGTTATTCCTCCCTCTATTGAGGCAAATGACGTGTATAGAAGAAGTTTTAACGAGTATGTAAAAAAGGCTCACGAGCTGTACCTTGAAATGATAAAAGATGGTATTCCAAGGGAGGATGCCAGGTACATTCTTCCACACGGCTGGCAGACAAGGATCACTCTTACCATGAATGCCAGGGAGCTTCATCATTTTTTCGGACT
>CAZFJG010000002.1:0-23353 GCA_964519285.1 uncultured Synergistales bacterium
CCCAGCCCAGAATGAGCAATACCTTTCTGATGCCTGGAGAATCAGAACAAAAGGATATAATCGGGCAGGTAGAATTCGGACTATTTGTTAAAAAAATGGGTGGAGGAGAGGTTAATCCTACCTCTGGTGATTTCGTTTTCAAGGTTACTGAAGGATATATTATCCAAAAGGGCTGCATCAAAGCTCCGGTCAAAGGAGCACTACTGACGGGCAATGGACCACAGGTGCTAATGAATATTACAAAAGTAGGCAAGGATCTTTCATTTTCAGCGGGTGTATGTGGGAAATCAGGACAGAATATTCCAGTTACGGATGGACAGCCTACGATCTTAATAAAAAGTCTTACCGTGGGAGGTCAGGACATCAGGAATGAATCTTTTTAAGCCTTTTAGATCGAAGCATAAAAATACCCAAAAGAATAACGAAAAAAAATCTACAAAATCCTTTGACGATATAATACCGGCTTTTATCCCCAACTTCAAAATACTGGTATTTATTTTTCTAATTATTGATTTATATTTGATAGCTTCAATTTTTTCGTTTTCCACAGGAGTATGGGGCAAAGCGATAAGTGAGGTTTTAATTGGTACAGCAGGTGGAGCTTCTTTTCTTGTCCTGCTTTACATAGCTTATTTATGTGTTGCTTTTCTATTCAGCAGGAAAATAACTCACCCTCTGTCACAGATTAGTGGAACAGTTTTTCTTGTACTGAGTACATCTTCTCTTCTGGGGTTATTTAATGTGCTGGATATTAATCTTGGTCTCACGCTCTTTCGACCAGGTATAACAGGTCTTTTCCTCGCACGTTTCCTCCTTGAGAGGACTGGAACTTTAGGATCGATCCTTTTCGCATTTACTCTTGGGACCCTTTCAGCGACGCTCTATGGTTTTGTAAAAACTGAATTTATCAGGGAAAAGAGTATGAAACTTGTCAATATGGTCAAAAAAATGGCAACTCCTGCAAGGGGAAAGTTCAATAAAGGAAAGAACACTGAGGTACCTCCAGAAAAACAGAAAGAGGAAAAATTTTCAGATGCGAGGAAGATTCAAAATAAGAGATCTGAATCAAAATCTCCAATGGAACCTGAACAGAAAAAAGAAACCCTGGATATCAAGTCTCACAGGGATGAAATCCCGGAAGACAGAGATCAGTTCATTCTTGCTGAGAAAGGGGAATATCCAGAACCCGAAATACCTGACTCAGAAGAACAGTCAGAGCCTGAAATAGAATCAGGGCATTTCCCACCGCCTCTTGATATTTTTGGAACTGATGATTACAGTTCTCACGAGTTTGACAGGGAGCTTATCGCAGATCAGGGAGAACAGATAATAACCACTCTTGAGCAGTTCGGCATAGATGCAGAGCTGGCAGAAACTGTTATAGGTCCAACTGTCATTCAGTTTCAGATTCAGTTATCTCCGGGCATAAAGGTAAGCAGGGTCGCCGGTCTAAGCAATGACCTTGCAGTTGGTCTTGCTGTTCCTTCTTTGAGAGTAGAAGCTCCAATTCCTTTTAAACCATATGTTGGAATAGAGATACCAAATCCCCAGAGAGCTGCTGTCCCCATAAGGGCCCTTTTAGGTTGTGATGAATTTACAAAAACAGATCATGTTCTTCCTCTTATTTCGGGTCTGAGAGTAAACTCAAAACCCCTGATCATAAATCTTGAAGAATTGCCTCATCTTCTTGTAGCTGGAACAACAGGATCGGGGAAAAGTGTATTTATTAACAGCTGTATAACAGGTCTCTGTTCTACACGAAAACCTGAAGAAATGAGGTTGCTTTTGATAGACCCAAAGAGGGTAGAACTCAGCATTTACGAAAAGCTGCCCCATGTCCTGGCGAAACCTGTTGTTGACCCCAGGAAGGCTGTACATGCCCTTGGATGGGCCGTAAGGGAGATGGAACACCGTTACGAGGTTTTTGCACGTAGCCGTGTTAAAAACCTTACATCTTATAACAGTAAAACTCTTCCAAAGGACAGAATGCCAAGAATAGTTATAATAGTCGATGAACTTGCTGATCTTATGTTTACTGCACAAAAAGAAGTGGAAGATTTCATCTGCAGGCTCGCACAGATGGCACGGGCTACAGGAATTCACCTTATAATTGCTACACAGCGTCCTTCTGTCAATGTAATAACCGGATTGATAAAAGCCAATATTCCGGCAAGGGTGGCCTTCACTCTACCTTCGCAGGCTGATTCAAGAACTATTATAGATCTTGCTGGTGCAGAGAAACTCCTTGGAAGGGGAGATATGTTGTTCGTCAGTTCAAAATACCCCCGCCCCTTAAGGGTTCAGGCCCCCTACATGGAAGAATCTCATTCGATCAGGTTTATTAATTATATGAAGGACCTTTTTGGAGAACCAGAATATGTTGACCTTGAAGACCAGGGAGACCGCGAGAACAGCTCTCAGGTAGCCAACCTGGATGATTCTCTTCTTGAAGAGGCAATCCATATAGTTCTTAACACCGGCATTGCGTCAGCAAGTAGATTGCAGCGACAGCTAAGAATAGGATTTACAAGAGCCGCAAGATTGATCGATACAATGGAAGATATGGGTATAGTCGGTCCTCCTGAAGGTTCCAAACCACGGGATATTCTTGTAGATGAAGAAACTGCGAACAATATTCTGGAAGAAAGTATGAAACGGAGCTAATCTATGAAAAAACAGGGTATTTTTCTTTGGGACACCAACTATAAGTACTCAGAGGCAAAGGGAGCAAAAACTGTTCTTTTTGTTGCAGGAGGTAACCAACCGGACAGAGAATGGCTATATGAGATCTCTCTTTCTGTATCCGAGATCTGGGCTTTAGACAGTGGTGCCGACATTTGTGCAGAATCAGGAATCGTGCCTTCAATAATTATTGGAGATATGGATAGTATAAATGACACTGGAAAACAATGGATCCTGACCAACAATATAAAGATCCACAAATTCCCTGAATACAAGGATCTTACTGATCTTCAGCTGGCTATAACTAAACTTGCAGAAACCAGTCCGGGTGCAGATCTTGTTATATCGGGCTGCTGGGGCGGAAGACTGGATCATACTTTCAGCAACCTTTTTACCGGTGTCTGGGGAATGAAAAAAGGTATTAACTCTGTTATTATGACCGATGAGACAGAAAGTGTCCTTATAATGAAGGGACCTTCTTCAGCTTCTTTCCAGTTTCAACAGAGCCCGGATGTCATATCACTGTTAGCTCTTTCGGAAAAATGCGAAGATGTAAGAATTCTGGGTACAGAATGGGAATTGCATAACGCAGAACTTGAATTGCATAAACCCTACTGCATCAGCAACAGACTGAAGGAGAGTGTTCCTGATGGTGGATTCAATGTAACTATAGGAAGAGGTTGGCTTGGGGTATATACAAAAAAGTGAAGCGGGCTGAATTAAACAGCCCGTTTCACTTTCCCGGATTTCAGACACTTAGTACAGATTTTCATTCTTTTGCTTTCGCCACAGCCCATATCTACTTTAACACTCTGAAGGTTTATCTCCCACCTTCTCTTTGAATGCCTGTTGGAGTGGCTAACTTTATTACCTGTCTGAGGTCCGCGTCCGCAACTATCACAAACTTTTGCCATGATTTGCCGCCTCCTCTGAAAAATCATTCAACTACGGGATTTTAGCATAGAATAAGATGTTATGGCAAATTTATTATTATCGGAGGACTGAAAATGAATTTTTCTGAAGAATTGGAAAAACTTGAAAAGATCGTCACAAAACTTGAAAGGGAAAAACTCTCTTTAGAAGAATCTCTGTCACTTTACGAAGAGGGAGTAGTAAAAACAAGACTGCTTCAGAAATATCTTGAAGAAGCAGAACAGAAAATCAGCCGCCTTGCTGTTAACGGAAATGAGGAATCCTTCGAAAAATGAATAACAAAGAATACACCTATAAACATTTCAAGAAAGAATACAGCGAAACTTTAGCATTTATTAATAACGGAATTGATAACCTGTACAGCAAAAAACCGGAAACTGTTCCAGCACGATTATGGGACTCCATGTTTTATTCTCTAAGAGCAGGGGGAAAACGTCTGAGACCTGTTCTGTGCATAAAAAGCGCTGAACTGGCTGGCCTTGAACCCGAAAAGTCCTTACCACTTGCGCTGGGTCTCGAAATGATGCATACTGCATCGTTAATACATGATGATCTTCCTTGTATGGATAATGATTCCCTTAGAAGAGGAAAGCCAACAAACCACGTTGTATACGGAGAGAGCATGGCACTCCTTGCCGGATCATCTCTTTTTCTTATGGGAGCTGAATATCCTTCAGTAATGCTTTTAGAAAAAGATCTTCCTCATAAAGATATTCTTGAAGCAACGAGTATTCTTTTAAAATCTGCAGGAGCTTCGGGTATCCATGGAGGACAGGTTTTAGACATGCAAATTGATTATGAAAAAGACAAAAAAGAATATGTATGGGAAATAGCGTGCCTGAAAACAGCTTCACTCATAGTAGCAGCTGTCGAATCAGGAGCTGTTCTTGCAGGAGTTGAACAAAAAAGGATTAAAAGGGTCAGAGATTACGGTATGCACCTGGGTCTTGCTTTTCAGATAATCGATGATATTCTCGATGTACAGGGTAGCACCCGGGAACTCGGAAAGACAACTGGCAAAGATACTGAACAGAACAAGATCACTTTTACAAGTACCTGTGGTTTGATCAGAGCAAAGGAGCTGGCAAAAAGAGAATCCACTCAGGCATTGGAATGTGCAAGGATTCTTTTTGAAAATGACAGTAATTTTTTTTCTCAACTTGTCTTTTATCTGCAATCAAGAACCAGTTAAAATCGCTACACCTTAAAACAAGGAGTCTTAAATGAAAATTCTCGACAGAATTACTGATTACCACGATCTGTCAGGTCTTGGATATGAATCTCTTGAACAGCTGGCTTTGGAAATCAGGGAAAAAATTGTTGAGGTTGTCTCTGTAAACGGAGGTCATCTCGGTTCTCCTCTTGGTGCAGTGGAACTCAGTATTGCACTGCTTCGTCAGCTTGACCCCGAAAAAGACAGAATTATTTTTGACGTTGGACATCAATGTTATCCATATAAACTTTTGACAGGAAGAAAGGATATATTCAGCTCATTAAGGCAGAAAAACGGTATCAGTGGTTATCCCAAGAGGACAGAAAGTATATACGACCATTTTGATACAGGGCACAGCAGCACATCTATTTCGGCAGCTCTGGGTTTCGCAAAGGCCCGGGACCTGAAAAAACAGAGACATGAGGTTGTAGCTGTAATAGGAGACGGTGCTCTTCTTAACGGTCTGGCTTTTGAGGCAATGAATTACTGCAAGGAATCCGACGGCAAGATAATTATAATTCTGAATGACAATCACATGTGCATAAGTCCAAGGGTAGGAGGCTTTGCAACTTATCTTGCCAGGTTGAGTTCCAATTACACATACAGAAACCTTAAAAACCTTGTAAAGAGCACCTCTTATAAATTGCCTAAAGGTAAATCTGTTGAATCTTTTCTGAGAAAGTTAAAAGAAAAGATCAAAAGTCTTGTTAAACCGGAAAATATTTTTGACGAAATGGGACTCAACTACTGGGGCCCTTTTGACGGACACAACATAAAAGAAGTAGAGGAAGTTCTAAAACTAGCCAAAAAATACGATAAGCCAGTTATAATTCATCTTCTAACCAAAAAGGGTAAAGGTCATTCTGAAGCAGAGAAAAATCCTCACGTATATCACGGCATAAGTCCCTATTCCTCTACTGTTTCCGGAAAAAGCTGGAGTGAAGCAGCTGCAAAAGCAGTGGAAAACTTAGCAGAAACAGACCCCTACCTGGTTTGCCTTACAGCGGCCATGAAAGAGGGAAACAAACTCGGAAGTTTTGCAAAACGTTTTCCTGACAGATTCATTGATGTAGGAATAGCAGAAGAACATATGTTAACCATGTCAGCTGGGCTTGCTGCTGCTGGAATGCATCCTGTAGTATTTATTTATTCTACATTTCTTCAAAGAGCTATGGATCAACTCGTGCACGACATTGCCATGCAGGATCTGCCTGTAACTATCGCGGTAGACAGGGCTGGTCTCGTCGGTGAGGATGGAGAGACCCATCAGGGAGTGTTGGATATCGCCTGGGGCAAGTCTATTCCCAACCTTCAAATCATGGCACCTCGTGACATAGTGGATCTTGATATGATGATAAGATATTCCCACGAAAGAAAAGGACCAACAATGATAAGATTTCCAAGAGGCGCTGTACCGGAAGAAATTGCAAGGGATAAGACTCCTTTGAAATCCTTCGATAGCTGTTGTGAAATTTTACGAGAAGGTGAAGAATGGGTTCTTTTTGGTATAGGAAAGACCGTTAAATTATTACTGGATGCAGGAGACCTTGCAAAAGAGAAGGAATTGCCTTCTCCTACTATAGTAGATATAAGATCAATAAAGCCCATCGACAAGAAGAAAATAGAAATTTTACTCAAAAAACATAAAATTGCAATTACCGCTGAGGATGGTTTCATTTCTGGAGGAGTAGGGCACACGATCTCAAACATAGCCCAAAGTTCATCCATACATACTCTGGTATTAAATCAGGGGATACCTGACCTTTTCGTATCTCAGGGTACAATGAGCCAGCAATGGGAAGAATGCGGACTTACAGCTCATAATATAGTCAGGATGTTTGAAAAACATGTCCAAAAAAAGGCTTGATATTTTGATGGTAAAAAAGGGGCTCGCTGCATCAAGGAACAGGGCCCAGGCATATATTCTGGAGGGTAAGGTCTTTGTTAGCGGGCAAAAACATGAAAAGGCCGGAACTCTTTTCGAAGAAGACGTTAAAATCGAAACTAAAATTAAAGAACATCAATGGGTAAGTAGAGGAGCTTTCAAACTGATCAAGGGTCTTGATAAATTTTCTATTGATCCCGCAGGTTTAGTGTGCCTTGATGTAGGATCTTCTACAGGAGGTTTTTGCCATGTACTTCTTGAAAGAAATGCAGAAAAGATCTACTCTGTTGATGTAGGGTACGGTCAGTTGGCATGGCAAATTAGAAAAGATCCGAGAGTTATTGTACTTGAAAGAACCAACGCACGATATCTTGATCACGAAATTATCCCGGAAAAAATTGGGCTGATTACAATTGATGTTTCCTTCATTTCTCTGAAAAAAATATTACCTCCTGTATGTAACCTGGTACATGAGGAAGGTATCATTATAGCTCTTGTAAAACCACAATTTGAGGCTGGAAAGGGCAACATTGGCAAAAAGGGAGTTATTAAAGATCCAGAAGTACATGTAAAGGTACTCGTAGAAATTTGTTCTTTCATCAAAGAGAATCTTGGAATATATATTTACGGAATATCCTATTCTCCTGTGAAGGGACCAAAAGGTAATATTGAATACCTTATCTGTTTAAAAAAAGATAATAACTCCGGGAAGAATTACAAAATACCAGTTGAAGTGATAGAAAAAACAGTTTCTGAAGCACATATGAAACTATAAATAAAATTGAATCTATTTATCGGGAGATTGGAATAAATGGAAAAAAAGATCGGCCTTCTTATAAATACACGCAAACCTGAAGCCAGAAAAATGACGGAAGATCTTCTCAAATGGTCCACACAACGGGGCATCAATTTTGTTCTTCCTCCCCATGAGTCATCTGTTCTTGGACTACCAGGAGTTTCTGACGAAGAGTGGAAAGCTACTGCAGGTTTTGCAATAGTAATAGGTGGAGATGGAACATTCCTCAGGGCAGGAAGATATGTACTGGGTAGTTCCATACCTTTATACGGTATCAATGTTGGTCATCTTGGTTTTCTTGCTTCAGGAAATCCTGATAAAGCAAAAGAAGACATAGAACAGATATTGAACGGTGACATCAGGATCGAAAAAAGGGCAGTCCTTGAGGGAAGAGTTATAAGACAGAACCAGAACAAATATATAATGTACGCCTTAAATGACCTTGTACTTACCAAAGGTGCTTTTGCCAGGGTGGTTAATGTTGAAGTTAAAGTGGAGGATAGATTCTTTGCTCAGTTTCCCTCGGATGGAATTATTTTAAGTTCTCCAACAGGATCAACAGCGTATTCGTTATCTGCGGGGGGACCTATAGTGCCTCCACACGTCCCATGTATGGTCCTCACCCCTATATGTGCTCACACTTTATACTCAAGACCAGTGGTTTTTGGGGAAAAAGATCGCATAACTCTACGCCCAAAAGGAGATCACAGAGATCTTATTCTTACACAGGATGGACAGCTTGGATATGAGATCCTTCCCTCTGACAGTATTGAAATTCAGTTATCCAGTGATGATACTATTGATCTAATAATGCTTCCTGACAGGGACTACTACAGTCTTTTACAGGAAAAACTCCAATGGGGGCAGAGTTCCAATCCCCTTTACAGGGAGTGATAACCTTTGCTGTTAAACCTTAAAGTAAAGGATATAGGCGGTATAAATTCCGCAGACATGAAATTTAAAAGGAATTTCGTTGTTGTTACTGGAGAAAGTGGTACAGGAAAAAGCAGTCTTGTGCGTGCTGTGGAATTATTATCCGGAAGAAGAGCTCAGACGGATTTTATTCGATATGGTAGTCAATCCTCTGTCATTGAAGCAGTTTTCATTAATGATCCATATTCTGATAAAGACCTTACTAATAAAGACAATAAAAAGGGAATTACTGCAGTTAGAGAGATCTTCAGGAATGGAAGAAGTAAAAGTTACCTGGAAAATAAACTCTGTTCCCTTACGGACCTTAAGAGTTTCATGTTCTCAAGGATCACGATACAGAGTCAATTTGCCCAGTTAGGACTACTCGATCCTGATAAACAGCTTGAGCTTGTAGATTCCTGTGGTGGTAAAGTTCTGGAAACAACCTGTTCGGATGTCAGTTTCTTTTTCAAAAAAGCCTACGATTGTGACAGAAGAGCAAGAACAATGAAAGCGAAACAAAGGGAACTTCAGGAAAAATACAAGCAGGCAGAGGAAGTTATCAGTATTCTTTATTCCGTTAAACCTGAACATGATTCTGAAAGAAAATGGGAGAAAGAGATATCAGAACTCCAGACTGCTATTTGTCAAAACAGAAAAAAAGAATCTCTAATAAGTTTTTTCAAAGGGAACGAGAATACGTCAGGTTTACTTGATAGTCTGGAAGAATATGCACCACAATTGCAGGATCTTGTAACTAACGAACAGGATAAATTGAAAGCCCGGTCACTTTCAGACTCACTTATAGACAAGTGTAACGAACTGATGAAACTTATGGAGATGAACCATTCTTTACATACTACAGATGAGCTGGAACAACAGATCGATGAGACAGAAAAAAAAGTGGGTATGGTACGCAAAGCAAAGAGGATGGCCAGTGTAGAGACCATTAATGAATTATACAAGTATGCTGAAGAAGCCGGGAAAGCCCTTCAGCGGATAAGGGAAAGTAATTCGGCTCTTTCTGAACTGGAATTCCAGGGTAAGAATTTTAGAAAAAAAGCTTCTGAAAAAGCTATGGATCTCCGCAGACTGCGAAAAGAAGCTGCGTCTATCCTTGAAAACAGAGTAAATACACAACTAAAGGATCTGGCTATGGAACATCTGTCTTTTAATGTAAACCTGAATGAAATGGATAAACTTCGAGAAAAAGGGGCTGAACAGGTAGATTTTTCACTCAAGACCAACGAGGGTTTTTCAGGATCGGTAACAAAGATAGCCTCTGGAGGTGAGCTTAGCAGACTTTTGTTGGCCATTCAGTTGTCTCTTCCAGGTAACCAGTTACCAGAAACAGTTATATTTGACGAGGTTGAAGCTGGTCTGGGTGGTCGTGCAGCAGTTCTGGCCGGATATAAACTCAAGGAACTGTCCTCGAGATCCCAGGTAATTCTGATCACCCATGAGGCTTCTATTGCTGCACTAGCTGATCAGCATTATGTTGTTTATAAACTAAACGAAAATACAGTCATATATGAACCACCGTGGGATGAGAGAATATCGGAACTGGCAAGGATGCTCTCCGGTGATTATTCACTGGAAGAGGCGAGACAACATGCAGAAAAGCTTTTATCCGAAAGTAGTCTTTCAACTACAGGCAAAAACTGATATAATTCTCCAGTTGACTGTTCGCGAAGTTGATATTAAAATCCATCTTCGTGGATCAAATACGCTTGGGACAGGTTTATAAAAAAGCGAAAGCTGCCTGTTGGCCCAGCGGGAGGAGGAAAAATATGTATGCAATAGTAGAAACTGGTGGGAAGCAGTACAGGGTAAAGCCTGGTGATGTTCTTGACGTGGAGCTCCTTGAGGGAGAAGAAGGTCAGAATATCAGGCTCGATAAGGTTTTAATGGTAGCAGATGACAATGGAGTCAGCTTTGGTGACCCTCTTCTTGACGGAACTTTTGTGGAAGCAACTATCGAGGAACATGCCAAGGCAAAGAAGGTTCGGGTTTTCAAATACAAAAGCAAGAAAAACTACAGAAGGCTAAAAGGACACAGACAGCACTATACGCGGATAAAGATTGACTCCATAAGTCAATAAACCTTGGACTTTAGTATTTCAGTTTTTATTAAATGGTTGAAATAACTGTTATTTACAACGACCAAGGTACCATTGAACAGATCCGAGTTAGAGGACATGCCGGTTATGCAAACAAAGGCGAAGATATAGTTTGTGCCGCTTTTTCAACTCTTGTTCAGGCTCTTATAACAGGCATTGAGGATGTTCTTGGCTACGGCAATTTCTATAGCATAAGCAGAGACTCAAATGATCAAAGTTTACCTGAAATGACAGTAACAAGACCTGTAGGCTCAAATGTAAAAGTAGATATCCTTTTTAAGACTTTTGTAATTAGCGCAATTAAGATAACTGACAACTATTCGGAATATGCAAAGTTTACGGAGGTGCACGGTAAATGAATATTAAAAGATTTTTCGACCTGCAGTTCTTCGCTCATAAAAAAGGACAGGGAAGCAGTGAAAACGGCAGGGACAGCGAGAGTAAGCGTTTAGGGATTAAAAAGTACGGAGGACAGCATGTTCTTGCTGGTAACATTCTCGTTAGACAAAGAGGCACAAAGGTCCATCCTGGACTTAACGTAGGCAAGGGGAAGGATGATACCCTATTTGCGTTGGGTTCAGGTCTGGTAAAATATGAGACAAAAGGCCAGAGAAAGTATGTTTCTGTAGAATTTGAAAACTAGTTTTTTTCTTCAGAGCATGACCATATTGTCAGAACCTTGCGGGCCTAAGTATTATACTGGGCCCTTTTTTTTTAAAGTTATAATCTGTTTTAAGGCGTGGTGTATATATAGTGAAATTTACTGACCTCGTAAGAATAAGAGTAAAAGCTGGAAGAGGAGGCAATGGTTGTCTCAGTTTCAGAAGAGAAAAATTCGTACCAAAAGGTGGCCCCGATGGTGCAGACGGAGGCAATGGTGGTGATATCTATGCAGAAGCCACCGAAGGAGTTCATACTCTTGCCGATTTTGAATACAACAAACTATTCAGGTCCGAAGACGGAGGTCATGGAAAAGGGAAAAAACAGATTGGAGCCAAAGGTGAAGAAAGAACCATATTCGTTCCTTGCGGTACAATAATTTATGACGCAAATACAAATGAGCCTGTTGCAGATCTTGTTGAACCAGGTGATAGAGTTCTTCTTGCACATGGTGGGAAAGGTGGCAAAGGTAATGCCTTTTTCGCCAATTCTGTAAGAAGGGCCCCAAAATTTGCAGAAAAAGGTGAACCTGGAGAAGAAAGAGAACTTGTCCTTGAATTAAAGCTAATTGCTGACGTAGGACTGGTTGGTTATCCTAATGCGGGAAAATCCAGTCTTCTGGCTGCTATCTCAAATGCTAATCCCAAAATTGCCGGATATCCCTTTACAACTCTTTCTCCTAACCTCGGAATTCTGGCTGTGGATGATCAGAGAATAGTTGCTGCAGATGTACCTGGTTTGATCGAGGGAGCCTCAGATAATAAGGGACTGGGGATTTATTTTCTAAGACACATAGAAAGGACAAGGGTTCTTCTACATGTCATTGATCTGTCAGAGGAGAACTATGAAACCATCATTCAAAAATGGAACATAATAAGGAATGAGTTTAAAAATTACAGTATAGATGTATTGAAAAAACCCTATATTGTTGTAGGGAACAAGACAGATATTATTGACAATAACAGTGCTGTTGCCAGAAAAGTTGAAGAGTTCATGAACGAACAAAACATACAATATCTTACGACTAGCGCTATTTCTGGTGACGGTATAGATCTACTGATAAGATCTATAGTGAACGCTGTAAGGGAAAATCCAAGGCCTCGTGGAAAAACCAGGCTTTTCGAAACAGAGCATTCTTTGCCTGTAAGAAGAGAACATACCCCCGTTGAGATAATAAAGGAAGAAGACGGTTCGGGATTCAGAGTAGCACATCCATATCTTGAAAAAGTTGTGAGCCGAATAGATTTTGGTCACGAGGATGCTTTACCAAGATTTGCAAAACTTCTGAAAAGATTTAAAGTTGAAGAACTTCTCGAAGAACATGGTGCCAAAACAGGAGACACTATCTATCTTGGTGACAAAACCTTCGAATTTCTACCGGAGGAAGCTTCCAGATAAAATAGCGGGAGTGATATAGCTTGTCTTTAGGATCACAAAGAGGATCTTTCAAGAAAAAATCGGATAATCGCAAGATCGGTATTATGGGTGGAACTTTTGATCCCATACATTACGGTCACCTTCTGGCAGCTGAAGAAGCCTGTTTTGAACTGGATCTCGAAGAGGTAATCTTTGTACCCACAGGAGATCCTTACCACAAACGTCAAAGATACGTTACTTCAGCAGAGGATCGATATAATATGGTTTTACTAACCACTATCGAAAACCCTGATTTCAAGGTGTCTAAAGTTGAGATCGATAGAAAAGAACCAAGCCATACAGTAGATACTTTAAAAGAGATGCGACACTGGTATGCTCCGGAAGAGGTGTTTTTTTATTTCATTACAGGACTTGATGCTTTTCTGGATATGCCAAAATGGAAAGAGTACAGGTCGATATTTGAGCTTTGCAAGATAGTCGCGGTCAGTCGACCTGGATATACTTCACATAAATTGGTGGACCTGCCTACACAGGTTCAGAAATCTGTAATTCCTCTTGAAATACCTCTTCTTTCGATCTCAAGTACAGAAATAAGGAATCGTGTCAGAAAACAGAAAAACATCAGATACCTGGTACCACCTTTGGTAGAAAAGTATATCAGCAAAAAAAAACTGTATAGTGCAAATGGACGGTGAAGAATAATGAAAATAACCAGGATTATCATCATGATCCTTGTAGGAATTATATCAGCTGGTGCAGGATCCGCGCTGAAGATTCAGGATATTGTCCAGCCAGAGGCAAAGAATATAAAGAAAAATATAGAACACAACGAAGCTACTGGCAGCATAAATCTACTTGTTGTTGGAATTGATGATCTTGAGGGCATCCACAGGGCAGATACCGTTGGATTTTCTACTATCGATATAGATAACAAGATCGTGAGATTCATGTCCATACCAAGGGATACGCGAGTTCAAATATCTGGCCATGGCTGGGAAAAGATCAATCATGCCTATGCATATGGAGATGAAAAACTTCTGGAGAAAACCCTGGTTAATTATCTGGGTATGCCAATTAATTACCATGCTGTAATTAACTTTGACAATTTCCCCGAGATAGTCGATCTTCTCGGTGGCGTTTATATTAATGTAGAAAAACGTCTTTATTACAATGATAAAGCAGGTAACCTTCATATCAACATAGACCGGGGAATGCAGCACATGGATGGTAAGACTGCACTGGGTTATGTAAGATATAGAAATGATGCCCTTGGAGATATTGGAAGGGTAAAACGTCAGCAGAAATTTATCAAAGCCCTTGTGGACAGGATGAAATCTCCAGATATGATCTCAAAGCTGCCGAAACTTACCAAGGAGTTCCTTAATTTGGTCAACACAAACCTCTCTGCTGGACAAGCAATACAGTTAGCATCATATCTTAAGGATATTCCTCCTCAAAATATGAATTTTTTTACACTTCCCGGGAAATCAGCTTATATCTCTGATGTCAGTTACTGGATCGGAGACCTTACGAAGGCTTCAACTCTTCTTAGTTCAATTCCCGGAGAGGAGAAATATATTTCTGCTGAAAAGGAATCTGAAGTATCAGAAGAAAGTTCTATAACGGAAACTGATATTATTGCCAAGGTGCAAAATCTGAAAAAGATCAAAACAGCTGTAGCAGTCTTAAATGGTGACGGTACACCAGGTCTTGGTAAGAAGATGTCTGTACAGCTTCAAAAACTGGGAATAGATGTAGCTTTCATAGGAAATGCAAAACATTTTGATTACAAATACTCGAACATTAACTACCCTGAGGGCAACGGCCAGGATGCTGCAAATACAAGGTTGTCAGCCCGTGCTCTCGCTGAAATATGTAATATTCCTTCGAGTCTTGTACGCCCCGATGATTCTGCTCCGTATGCTACAATTATAATTGGACATAATTACGAATCAATTATTGAAAAACTTAAAGAACTTAACAATGCTATGTAGGCATTGTTCTGGAGGGATATTAAACTTATTATGACAGTATTGACTGAAAACAGCAAAATCCTTGAGGCTCTTGCGGATAAAAGAGGAGAAGATATCCTCGCTATTGACCTGAGGGGCACTTCTTCAATTGCCGATACATTTATCCTTGTAACCGGTAACTCTGATGTCCACATGAAAACTCTCAGGCAGGCTATAGAGGACTACCTCGATGCTAATGAAGCGAGATATGCTATAGAAGGGCAGAATAGCACTCAATGGTGTCTCGTAGATAGTGGAAATCTTGTAATTCATATTTTCAGCAGGAAAGCAAGAGCCTTTTACAACCTTGAGAAGACATGGGGAGATGCTCCATCAAAAAAATACGATTATCAGATGTGATCATGTGATAATAGATCTTTTCGAGTCAACAAACAGGTCAAAAAACCATTTTCTGCATTGTCTTTTATTGTTAAATAAGCCTTTTGCCGAATTTTTTTAAGGAGGGCCCGGAATACTATGTCTACCCACGAATATCTAACGCCTGAGAGCCAGGAGATCATTGAATCCAGAGTACATTCGACCATTGAAACAGCCAGGTACGGTAATAACGTACAATCCGTAATGACTCTTATCGAAGCATACGAACTGGCTAGACAGAGTCCTGGCACAATTGAGCTTACAGGTATGCCAATTTATCAGCCAATGGGTCAGGGTCTTCCGATCAATTCTAATGTCTTGCTTTTCAATGACGGAGCAGTGGTGGGAAGATGCGCAGCTGCAAGGCGTATCCTTGGAGAACCAGAAGTGGAAAAAGATGAGTACTCCGGCAAATTAAGAGAAGCGATACTAAATACAAGAAACAGAAAACTTTACCATTCAGAAGCCCTTATTGGCCTGGAAAAAGACTTTATGGTAAAAGCTCATCTTCTTATTCCCCAGGGCCATGAAAATATTCTTTACAACTGGCTTCTGAATTTCCAGTATCTCAACAACATTTATACTGAAATGTATAATAATTCCAGGGAATATCCTGAAGCAGATATTTATATTTTTGGAGACCCTGAATGGTCTCATCCAGACCATCCTCTCGGGTTGTCCTTTTTTGATCCCGAGAATAACTGTGCTGCCATTCTTGGAATGAAATATTTCGGAGAATTCAAAAAAGGTACTTTAACTCTTGCCTGGGGAACTGCAGTGAGAAACGGATTTGTTGCATGCCATGGAGGCCTGAAGAGATACAATCTCGACAACGGAGACATATTTGTAGCAGCAGTTTTTGGACTGTCAGGTTCCGGCAAATCAACAATAACGCATTCTGATCATGATAAAAAATACAACATAACAGTTCTTCATGATGATGCCTTTATTATCAATAGTGATGAAAAATTTGCAATAGCTCTTGAGCCGTCCTATTTTGATAAGACTACTGATTATCCCCTTGGCTCTGCAGATAACAAGTTTATCCTTACAGCACAGAACAACGGTGTAACCAAACTGCAGGATGGTAAACTATACATGATGACAGAGGATATCAGAAACGGTAATGGAAGAGCAATAAAATCGAAATTATGGTCTCCTACAAGAGTGGACAGGATCGACGAGGAAATTGATGCCATTTTCTGGCTTATGAAGGATCCTACATTACCACCAGTACTGAAATTTACTGATCCAGTTCTGGCTTCAACAATGGGAGCAACTCTCGCGACTAAAAGGACTTCTGCCGAAAGGCTTGCTCCAGGTGTTGATCCAGATGCTCTTGTAATCGAACCTTACGCGAACCCCTTCAGAACATATCCTCTGGGAATTGACTATGAGAAGTTCAAAGATCTGATCGATTCCGGAGTTGCCTGCTATATACTCAATACTGGTGATTTTATGGGTAAAAATATAACAAAAGATAACACCCTTTTCGTACTTGAAAGTATTATTGAAAATAGAGCTAATTTTAAAGAATGGGGAAAAATGGATGGTATAGAAATTATGGAAGTGGAAGGTTTTATTCCTGACCTCTCCGACGAAGATTATAAAGGTCAGTTCATATCTCGTTTAAAGGACAGAATTGAATTTATAGAGAAATGCAAAGTCGACAGGGGCGGAAGAAATGCACTTCCTGAAGAAACTGAAGCAAGACTGAAAGAAATAATGAACAAGATCTAAATTTAATTAAAGGACTGGATGGATCTTACTTAAGATCGCCAGTCCTTTTAATACTCCTAATATCCCTGGTCCTTTATATAACCTCCGGGAGTAAATACGGGAATATGTATTTTGTGATCTCCCAGGAAATAATGAAGTCTCGGGCTGATCAGAGGAATTTTTCCTGCAGAAATTGAGATGGAATAATAAACGTACTGGTCCCCAAGGTATTCTCTGTTTTTCTGTGAAAGGGGAGTAGGGCTGACTAATTCGCAAAGTGACGAGAACTTTTTCATAAAATCCTTTACAAAAATGGGTTTCATGCTCAAAAGAGGAGAGAGTAGGTTATACATGTATAAGGACAAAAGACATCTATCTGCCACTGGATATATAACCCTGTCCAGTACCAGATTTAATATTTCACAAGATGATTCTCTCGTAGAAAGTACACCCTCAAGGAGTACTTGTGAATGGATCACAACTCCCTGTTTGTCCGAATAACTCATAACACGGAATCCTGTTGGCTATCCCTATCAAATATTATATTTATCTTCTCCTCGAAAACTTCATTATCCTCATCAGGATCCAGAGAATTAGAAGCCTCTGTCCTGAGCTTTTCCAGAGATATTTTTGTCCTGACAATCCTCAAGGAAGAAAGAAGATCTTCAATATGATCTGAATCTTCCTCATCAAGAGCAATACAGACAGCCTTTGGTCTACCTCTTGAAGTTATTACAGTTTCGGCACCTTCTTCAAAGAGAATATTTGGATTGTTCTTTATGTCCCTGCTTGTCACTATTTTCAAAACAGGCTCATCCTTTCTCAAAAAGGATTTATACTCTTCAGTTCTAAATATTTCTTTGACAATTATATTAACAGGGTAGGTGCAGTATGAAAATACTCGAAAACTATGTGTCATATAATATATCTTATGTTGCACTCCGTGACTTCTTTTATAAATAAAATATATAGTAACGATAAACCTTAATTGTCAATTTTTTCAGATCAGTCTTTTCCAGTTATCCATGAACTGATTATTCCAAGAAATGCATCAACTTTGAGAGAAGCCCCACCTACTAAAGCTCCATTTACATCTTCAAGGTTGAGAAGATCGGCTGCATTTTCTTTCTTTACGCTTCCTCCGTATAGAACAACAATCTTTTCAGGATCGATTTTCTTCATGTCTTTTATCATATTTCTTGTCCATTTGCAGACCTTCTGTGCATCCTCCGGTTTTGCCGATTTTCCTGTACCGATCGCCCAAACAGGTTCATAAGCGAACAGTACTTTTTTGCCAGCTATGACTCCACTATCAATTTCATTAAGGGCTGTTACCAGCTGATTCTCAATTACGTCAAGAGTTTCTCCCTTTTCCCTTTCTTCGAGAGTTTCTCCAAAACACAAGACGGGAATTATATTCTCTTTTGTGCACCTTTTAAGTTTTTTCGATACAAATGCGTTGCTTTCTCCAAATATGTGCCTTCTTTCACTATGTCCAATTATACAGTGTGTACATCCAGTTTCTTTTATCATAGGAATCGACACTTCGCCAGTAAAGGCTCCCTGGTCCTCGGAATGAACATTCTGGGCACCTATAGATATATCGTTTTGATTTAATGACCTGATTGTACTTACTGCTTCTGTAAGACTAGTGAATGGCGGGAAAAAGGTAATGTCCAGTTTATCATTATTTATCAGATCAGTAATAGAACTGTTTTCCTTTAACGTCCTGTCTAAATCATTGAAAAATTGCCGGGTATTGCTTATACCTTGGTTCATCTTCCAGTTTCCGTAAATGTAGAGTTTGTTCATAATCACTCACCCTTTAATCTTTACTCAGTATTTGACGGTGCCTATCAATTAAAAGGACACCGTCAATATATTTACCGAAATGACCTGCTGTAAACCAGTTATTCATCAACAGAGAGAGGTTCGACTCCGGGGAGGATCTCTTTTTCAAAAAATTCAAGACTTGCTCCACCACCGGTAGATACATGTGACATCCTGGTTTCATATTTAAACTTTTTAACAGCAGCCGCACTATCTCCACCGCCAATAACGGAGAATAATTCTTTGTTATCTGTCCTTTCAGCAATGTATGCTGCTATCTCTTTTGTGCCTTCAGCAAAGACCGGGTTTTCGAAAACGCCAAGAGGGCCGTTCCAGAGGACAGTACGAGACCCCTTTATTGTTTTTTTGAATAATTCCACAGTTTCAGGACCTATATCAAGTCCCATCTTATCTTCAGGAATAGACACTGCCTTTACCGTTATTCCCTCTTTGTCTTCTGGACCTGTTCCTATCTTTACATCCTCTGGTAGTACAATGGAGACTCCACTGGATCTGGCTTTACCAAGCATTTCGACTGCGAAGTTCAGACTTTCTTCTTCAACAAGTGATGTACCTGTTTCCAAACCACTGGCTTTCAAAAAGGTAAAGGCCATCCCTCCCCCAATCAGGATAGAATCTGCCTTTTCAAGCAAGGATTCAATTACCCCGATTTTGTCAGACACTTTAGCTCCTCCAAGTATAATAACAAAGGGTTTCTCTGGATCTTTTTTTACCTTTCCCAGCATTTCTATCTCTTTTTTCAAAAGAAGTCCTGCAAAAGAAGGAAGTTCATGCTGAACTGCATCAGTAGAAGCATGAGCCCTGTGAGCTGCACTGAAGGCATCCATTACGAATATATCAAAAGGAATTGCAAGTTTTTTTGCGAAGTCTCTGTCATTTTTCTTTTCTTCCGGATAGAAACGAATATTTTCAATCAACAGAAGTTCTCCGGGTTCAAGACTTTCCATTTTTCCGGATATTTCATCAAGATCCCGGGCAAAAATCACCTTCATGCCAAACTGGGCTTCTACTTCAGAAATCAGTTGTTTTGTAGACAGAGAATCAACACTTTCTCCTTTGGGTCTGCCTAAATGTGTAACCAGAGCTACTTTAGCTGAATTCTTTATCAGAAGCTCTATAGTTTCTTTATGTGCTGTTATTCTGGTATTGTCAGTAATTTTTCCATCCTTTAAGGGTACATTAAAATCAACTCTTACTAAAACTTTTTTTCCTTTAAGTGTAGCTTGATCTATCTGCCTCAGTTTCATAAATTACAAACCCTTTCTAATTACATAGTTGATCAAGTCTACGATTCTGCATGAATAACCCCATTCATTATCGTACCAGCCAAGGACCTTGATCATATTGTCAATGACTATAGTGTGCGGAGCCGCAAATATGGCTGAATGGTCGTCACCTACAAAATCCATGGAGACAAGGTCTCCAGTTTCATAGGATAAATATCCGGAAAGGTCACCCTCGGCATGTTTTTTGAAAGCATTGTTAACTTCTTCAGCACTTACCTTTTTGGAGGATTCTACAACAAGATCTACTACAGAAACATCAGGAGTGGGAACTCTGAGAGCTAATCCATTCAGTTTTCCCTTCATTTCGGGTATAACGATCCCGATAGCTTTTGCTGCTCCAGTAGTTGTTGGAATAATTGACATTGCAGCAGCTCTACCCCTATGAAGCTTTGAGTGTGAGGAATCAAGTGTTTTCTGATCGTTTGTATAAGAGTGGGCTGTTGTCATTAACCCTTTTTCGATACCAAACTCATCGTTCAGAACCTTTACAATAGGAGCGAGACAGTTAGTTGTGCATGAAGCGTTTGAGATAATATTATGTTTTGAGGGGTCATAGGTATTTTCATTTACGCCCAACACTATAGTGGAAACCCCATCACCTTTACCAGGAGCGGAAATAAGAACCTTTTTAGCTCCAGCTTCGAGATGTTTTGAAGCTTCCTCAGCTGTTGTATTTTTCCCTGTGGATTCTATCACAATATCAACTCCCAGATTTTTCCAGGGAAGCTTTGCTATATCCATTACAGAGAGAACTTTTATTTTTTTGCCGTTGACAATAATATTTTCATCATCATAGGTTACTTCTCCTGGATATCTCCTGTGAACGGAATCATATTTGAACATGTAAGCCCGCTGTTCCGGTGAAGTCCTGCTGTTTGTTGCCACTACTTCAAAAAGTCCTTCTTTATCATATTGAAGTAAAGATCTGAGGACCAGTCTTCCTATCCTACCAAAACCATTAATTCCAACTTTAATTTTGCTCATTTCATAACACCCTTTCATTGTATGATTCAGTTGATAATTGCTCTTCTTTATATTTTGTAAGACGAATTCAAAATATATATTTCCAAATCTATAATTATTATTTTACAGGCATAAATATTCTTGGCAAGGCAGGGATTCAACAAGACAGATTAAAGTTACAGGGAAGAATTTATAATATCCTTAATTCTACTCCACCTGTATTTCACGGTAGATTTGCTGACAGGTCTATCCAGATATGTTCCCAGTTCAGTCAGAGTCGCACTGGGATTGTCCATTCTCGTATCGATGATCTCTTTCAGTTTAGCAGGCAGGGAATGGTAAATTCCCATTTCTTTCAATGTTTTCGCAATTCTTATCTGTTCCTGGGCAACTTCTAGTGATTTTCTAATGTTCGAAGAGTCACAATTCACAAGTTTATTTGCCCTGTCCCTCATAGCCCTGACCATTGATCTCTGTTCTATAGCAAGAGAAGTATTGTAAAGCTTAAGTTTGCATAAAAAAGTAACAAGATCATTCTGGTTTCTGATCATAATTTCAGAAAAACTGTTCTTATCTCTGGCAGAAGCTTTTATTCCTGCAGATCTTAGCTTTCCAAGTATTCTTTTATGAAGATCTTCCGATCTGCTTCTTATCACAAGGTTGTATCCATTTTTGGGGAGATATACATTACCGTTATTGCCCCATATACCCCTTAACCAATTCCAGGATCCCTTAGAATCGTAGCACGCTTTTCCCCGGAAAAGAATATCCTCGTAGAGTTCCCTTTTAAAGGTTATTGTAACGTTACCGTGCATGGAAACCGGAACCTTTAACATATCTGAAAGATCTTTTTCTTCGGACCATCTGGTGTGTTCCCAGAGCTTCAAAAGCCTCCTGAATATCCATAATCTGCTGCTTTTTACTGATATTTCTTTTATTCTGTTTTCAGAGTTCATACTTTCAACAATTCCAGATACTTCGCATTCTGCAGAAGCGGAATGATCGAAAGGTATATTCAGCCATTCATCCCATGTTCTTAACCTTAGATCCTGCATTAAATAATGTTCATTCCTTTTCCCTGCATATTCTGATAAGTATTTCTGATACGGCCTGTCCGTTATGACGCAGAATCGCACCATCAGTTACAGAATAAAGAGATGACTCCACAACAGAACAACCCCTGTTTTCCAGAGATCTGATTTCTGAGGGAGAAAGATATAGCGGGAAAGCGCCCTGTTCAGAGTAGTTGGCCAGTATGATTTCAGGAATTACCCCATTATTGACAACAATAAAATCAGGAACACTGCCAAGATATCTTTCTATCCAGTTGACATGGTCGGTTACTGTAAAACCATCTGTTTCTCCTGGCTGTGTCATAAGATTTGCTACATAAACAGTTGGTAGCTTCATTCTTGATATTTCTTCAGTTATTCCGGCGATCATAAGATTTGGTAAAACACTTGTAAATAGACTTCCAGGACCCAATACGATCAGTTCTGCCTCCTGTACAGAGCGTATAACTTCTTTAACTGGCTTTGCATTCTTTGGTTCAAGCCAGAGATCTTGAAGTTCGGACCCGTTTTTTGTGATTCCAAGTTCTCCAATTACAATATCACCGTTCTGTTTTTTTCCGTAAATAGAAACTGATTCTGTGGTTACCGGGAAAACTCTACCCCTTATGGCAAGCAGATTGTTTATCTTTTCAACTCCAAGCCTGAAATCTCCAGAGATCTCAGTAAGAGCAAGAAGGATTAGATTACCCAGGCTATGTCCTTTTAATTCTCCCTGATTGAAACGGAAATCAAGGATCTGTCTTAATTCGTTATCGTCTTCTGCAAGGGCTACGAGACAGTTACGAATATCCCCAGGAGGAAGTACTCCCCATTCATCCCTTAGCCTACCTGAACTACCTCCTTCATCTGTTACAGTCACTACGGCGGTAATATTACGGGTAAAGCTCTTCAGACCAGATAGAAGGGAGGATAAGCCTGTCCCACCTCCAAGGGCAACAATTGAAGGTCCCATTGCAAGTCTGAGATCAACTGCATTTGTCATTACACTGCTCTGACTTCTTTTTCGCTCGGATCTTCTCTTCTTTGATGATCCTCTGTTGAAAAGATTACTTCTGAACAACGAGATAAGAAGGAAAGCCACCAGAATGCCGAGCAGAAAACCTGAACGCCAGTCCATTTAAATGCCCTTGTCCCTTTCTATATCTCTGTGTTTGACGATACAGTTCTGATGAGGCCCTTTAAAATAATTACCAAGCCAGTTAGTTACTGCTACCGATCTGTGACGTCCTCCTGTACATCCGATCCCGATGTGTAACTGCTGTTTACCAGTGTTGAGATATAAAGGCAGTATATAGTCAAGTATTTCAGTCAGTCTCTCAAGAAAACCTTCTGTCTCCTGGAAAGACCATATATATTCACTGACTTGTTTGTCATTCCCTGAGAAAGGTCTGAGATCAGGTACATAATGGGGGTTGGGAAGAAACCTGACATCGAAAATATAATCACAATCCTGAGGAATTCCATATTTAAAACCGAATGAAGTTAAAAGCATC
>CAZFJG010000002.1:23453-56796 GCA_964519285.1 uncultured Synergistales bacterium
ATAATCACAATCCTGAGGAATTCCATATTTAAAACCGAATGAAGTTAAAAGCATCATAGATTTCTCAACAGAATAACCAAGTTGTGTAATCAACTTTACCCTCAACTGTTTCACGGTCAATTCGGATGTATCAAGGATAACGTCTGCATTTTCCAGTACCGGGGACAATATTTTTCTTTCAAGATTGACACCATCGAGAACAGAGAGATTCTGTGATAGAGGGTGCCTGCGCCTGGTAGCGCTGAATCTTCTTACAAGAACGTTATTACTTGAATCAAGGAAAATCAGCTTGATGTTTTTCATGTTCTTTCTCAGATCATAAAGAACATGAAGCAGATTATCCATCAGCTCTCCGCCTCTAACATCAACAACAGCAGCAAGTCCGTTGGTAACGGCAAGCCTGTGTCTTGAAAGAACACTTAAAAGCTGAGGGATTAAAGAAGGAGGAATATTATCTACGGCAAACATGCCCTGGTCTTCAAATATATTAAGAGTTGCGGATTTACCCGCACCGGACATTCCTGTAATTATAAAACAGGTTTCGACTTTACCTATTACATTGTCTATTGTTATTCACTCCCTTCGAACCCTGTCAGGAATTTCCGCAATCACCTGCATCACCACGAATAATTTCCACTGCATGCCCGATCACAGGCAGGACAGCATTGAGACACTGTGTTGCACCCCGCCTGCTGCCTGGTAAAGATAGAACAAGGATTTTATCTATAACATACGCTCCTGATCTTGAAAGTATAGATCTTTCTGTAAAAGAAGATGTTTTTATGCGCATATACTCTCCAATACCAGGTATGATCTTATCTGAAATCTCTGAAAGGGCTTCCGTTGTAACATCCCTTTCAGAAAGACCGGTTCCTCCAGTTATAAGTATCAGATCAGTACACTTTTCATTTATCCACTTTTTTAAACTGTTTTGTATACTTTTCTTTTCATCAGCTACAATAGCTTTTTCTACGGTTTCAATGCAATTTTCTTTCATTATCTCTTCTATAGCTGGCCCGGCAGTATCTATTCTTTCGCCCCGGCTCCCTTTATCACTTACTGTAAGTATACATACCCTGAAGGATTTGTTCATTGTAGCCATATCAGAAAGAGAAATAAATCCCGGAGTCTGAACAGATACCCTGCAAAAAAAATCTCCTGATATTTCTTCGATTTTAAGAGTTACTCCACCATTCTTAAATTTAATGCAGGAGCCTTCACTTGCCTGAAAAATATCACTTGACATAATTATCTGAAGTCCCTGCCTTGACGAATCGAAACATCCAGGACCTGCAATGAATATATTGACACTTACACCATTAACCATACTCTGATAGTTATGATCAACAGAAACGTAACAGAGACGGGGAAAGACCTGATCAGGACACTGAATTAATTCAAGGATCTTCATTCAATAATTTCCTTTCTTTCTTTAGCAATAAAGGTTCCGCTTTTGCCTCCTGTTTTGGACAAAAGCCTGATATCTGAGATCACAATGCTTTTATCAACACCCTTACACATGTCATAAATTGTCAAAGCAGCACCTGTGACACCTGTAAGAGCTTCCATCTCAACTCCTGTTACCTCTCTGGCTTTTACAAGACAGGTTATTCTTACAGCTAAAGCAGAATTATCGAGACTGCACTTTACAGAAGCATGATCGAGTCTGATAGAATGGCAAAGAGGTATTAGTTCCCAGGTTTTTTTCAGGGTGTTGATACCAGCCAATTCAGCTATCTGGAGAACATCCCCCTTTTTTACCTGTCCCTTTTCGATCATTACAAATACATCTCGGGTCAAATTTACTGTCCCTACTGCTGTAGCTGATCTTAATGTTGTTGTTTTATCCGAAACATCTACCATTCTGGGATGACCATCTTTATCCAAATGAGAAAATTCCAAAAAATTATCCTCCAATTCTTGACATATTATCTTTGTGGGAGTTTGAAATTTCCCAGCCACAAGGTTTCATTTCAACTGCCTGGAATATACCTTCTTTGACTTTTTGCCTGTTTTTTTCCCGAATATATTCTAAAAGTCCTACACCGATATCATTCAAGAGACAAGGTCTCATCTCTCCCGTTGAGGTTATTCTTAGCCTGTTACAGTTCTGACAGAAATGATCAGATATAGCGGCTATGATACCAACGACCTGACCCGAAGTGATATTTCGGTAATACTTTGCAGGACCAGGATTATTATCTTCTTTAAAACTCACTGTCTGCCAATTACCTTTTTCTGGAAGGAACTCAAATATACTTGAAGCAGAAATAAAAGCATCTCTGCTCCATAAATCATCATCTACAGGCATGAACTCTATAAATCTTGGAATAATGCCTCTTGATCCCGCAAAATTAATAATATCTCCAACTTCTTCTTCATTAAATCCCCTTATCAAGACAGTGTTAAGGCGAATATTTAGATTTTTACTTCCAGATAAAGCACCCAGGCCATTAATAACTTCTTCAAGCTTTCCTAATCTTGTAATAAATGCGAATTTTTCAGCAGAAAGTGTGTCCAGACTCACATTTATAGAATTAATACCTGAATTAACCAGAATATCTGAATATTTTTCAAGCAAAGAACCATTGGTAGTCAGAGCAAGTCTCAGATCTGGAAATGACTTGGCAAAAGAAGATAAAAATTCTGGAAAGTGCGGTCGCACAAGGGGTTCTCCTCCAGTAAACCTGATCTTTTCAACACCAAGTTCCTGAAGAACATCGGTTAGAAAAAAGATATCCTCATAAGATAGAACTGATTCGTGAGGCAAAAGGTTAACTCCTTCAGCGGGCATACAATATCTGCATCTGTAATTGCACCTGTCGGTTACAGATATTCTTACGTATCTTAATATTCTTCCAAACCTGTCTTTTAGGTTGCCCATCTGTAACCTCCCATGGCATTGACCCTTTGTTTCCACTCATTATTCGTTATACTTTCCATAAGTGCGTTTATTGCCGGATGATCAATATTGTTTCTGGGTATTACCAGTTCAAAGGGTTCTTCAGTAAGGGGAATAAAATCCAGGTCCATAGCATAAGATGCTGCATGTATTCCCATTGCTGCATCAACATTTCCGACTTTAACCTGGTTTGCAGCATCAAAATGAGACACTGTACAGTTATCGTATCCGGATATCAGGGAATGGTCCAGTCCCTGGTCAGTCAGAAAATAATCAAGGAGCACTCTGGTACCTGCCCCGGGTTGTCTGTTGACAAACCTTATATTCTGATCCACCAGATCACAGATTCTCTTTATATTCATGGGGTTGCCTTTTTTTACGATTATCCCCTGTTCTCTGTAAAAGAGCAGTATCCTCTCCCATTGGTCCTCTCCGGCAAGTTCGTCTATGTATGAAGTATTGTATTCACCTGTAGAAGAGTCCAGAAGGTGCGCTGCAGCCAGATGAGCCTCTTTTCTGGAAAGGGCGGCAAGACCTCCAAGACTGCCAACATATCGGGTAATAATGTCTCCCCCACTATCTCTTACAAAAGATATTATTCTGTCAAAGGCAGGGTCATTTGATCCCTGATATAAAGCTCTTTTCTCCCATTTTATATCCCTGGTAAGCCAAATATATGGAAACTTGCTCCCTTTGGGAAATTCAAGAGCTTGCTGAGGGATAAGAGAAACTCCGTCCATTTCTGCCATTGATAGCATTTTACTCGAACCTCCGGAAACAGGAAAAACAGCTTTTTGACCATTTATCTGAAAAGCTTTTATCCTCACCCATTCCTCTATTCCTGAGGGAGAAGAATGAGGACTCACTAGAGTAACATCCTTCAATGTCTCCACTGCCCCTACAGCCTTTTCCAGAACCTCTTCTCTGTCAATTTCACCAAAGTTCAACAGGTTCAAAGTCGGAAATACTATTGACCAGGCAGCTACTGCAGTGGACATTGGAAATCCCGGAGTGCCAATAACAGGTTTGCCCTTTATTTGAGCCATCATGGCTGGTCTTCCGGGTTTCATCAAGGTCCAGTGAAAGAGCACTTTACCCATTTCTGACAGTACCTTCTGAACGAAGTCTTTTCTGCCTTTTGCAGAACCAGCGCCAACAAGGACCATATCGTAGTTCTGAACCGCTTCCTCAATATATCTTCTTAGTTCTACGGGATCGTCCGGTATGATTGGAAAAACATCAAGTGGATAACCCCATTGACCAAAAAGCGATTTAAGCATAATAGAGTTGCTTTCCATCTGGTTACCTGGGTTCTGATTATCTGAAGATATCCATTTATCAGGATAAACTATCTCATCACCTGTGGGCAAAAAAACTGTTTTGACTTTGGGGAAGACAGATATTTCTTTTACACCGGCAACAGGAATAAGAGCTGCAAGATAGGGCGAAATTATATCACCTTTTCTCGCTATAACCTGACCACAATAAACATCCTCTCCCACCGTTCTGAGATTTTTGCCGACTGTAAGGTTCTCATAGACGAGTAAATTATTTCCCCTTGTGGTTGAATTTTCGACCATGATCACACAGTCGAACTTACCTGGGACTGCCATCCCAGTATTAACCCAATAGAAATCATTATCTTTGAGATAAACCGGTGTTGCAGGAGAAGCCCCTCTGGTGCTTTCTGATCTTATTGCATAACCGTCTACAGCCGAAGCTGTGTAATGAGGAAGATTTCTCTTCGAAATAACATCCTCTGCCAACATGGTTTCAGCTATATTACCTGAAAGAGTACTGATTCTGGATTCTCTTTTCCTGAAAGAGTCATAAACATGATCTTTAACAATGTCCCATATTTCACTTATGACAACATGTTTTTTCATTTCCACAACACAACACCTGCCAGTTCTTCTTTTCTTAATGTCTCAGTCTGCTCTCCAAGCACGATTAACCCATCTGTATCGATTAAAGATCCTACGTAGCCGGATTTTGACATAACGGGGAAAATTTTCCCTTTGCTGAATCTGAAAGGGATAAATTCCTCAATACCTGTAGTGCCATTTACATCTTCAGCAAGATTGAATTCCTGGATATCATCTTTATAAGAACCGGGGGCAATAGAATTCAATATCACTGGCAGAACGAAAGTCGATGCTACTACAGCACATGATAAAGGGTGACCTGGTAGTCCGAAAAGGAGTTTTCTTTTCTCTTTAGAAGCAGCGAATAGAGTTGGCTTGCCGGGCTTTATCCTTAAGCCCCGAAGATAAAGCTTTGAATTCAAAAGTACTTCAAATACCTCAGAGGTAAAATCCCTTACACTAACTGAAGATCCGCCCGAAACAAGAATAATATCATTTTCTGCTACGGCCTGTTCGGTTTTATTATAAAGTTCACTTTTAACATCTCCGGATATGCCGTATCTTTTTATACAAAACCCATATTTTTTGAAAAAAGAATGAAGGAACTCCATGTTTACATCCCGTGTAACCCCGAGAGGAATATTTTTTTCTCCAACAGGTGCAATTTCATCGCCAGTACTTATAATACCTAAACAAGGTCTGGTAACAGGAACCTTTGAGATACCCATATGTGCCATGATTCCTGTAGATCTGAAGTCAAGAACATGTCCTGCAGATAATATCGTCTGTCCCGTTCTGATCTCTTCGCCACGTTCTATAACATGAGCACCAGCTTGCATAGCTTTTCTTACTTCTATCCATTTTCCAGTTATAGAAGTATCTTCAACCATAACTACACAATCTGCCCCTTCTGGTATCATTCCGCCAGTAAATATCTGAAAAGCCTGACCTTTAGTCAGTTCTTCTTCAGGTGCATAACCCATTGGTACAGCACCAGAGTATTTGAGATAGGCTGGTGAAGACTCATTTGCGCCTTTGATATCTGAACTTTTTACTGCATAACCATCTCTCAGGCTTCTGGTAAAAGATGGATGATCTTCAAGGGCATTAATGGTTTCTGCAAGTATCTCTCCGTTAATGCTGCTTACAGAAAACATTTCTTTATTGTAATTCCATGGGAAATCAAAAGAGTCTGATATACTCTGTATTGTTTCTTTTCTTCTTGGAACCTCGCGCACAAAACCGGACATTTACAATACTCCTGTAAAAATTTAAATTATGGATGTAGTTTGGATCATCTGATCCTTTTAAGGAAAGTTGGGAAACCTTCATCTATAAGATTTTTTTCTATTTCATTTGCTCTTGTCTGACTATTACCTGCATTAACAATTACTCTGTGGTACTTTTCTCCTTTTACATCCGCCTGCTGGATAAAAACACTGTAACCTTTCTGTTTTGCCTGGTTTGAAAGTGATTCTGCTGCTTCAGTTTCTTTAAAGGATCCTATCTGGACTCCCCATGCAGAGTTTCCGTCTGCTTCGTTGGTTAGGGAATTTCTGTTATCTGACTGTATCGAACTTGTTGAACTCTGGCCGGCAGGCGTGTTTTTTTCCTGTTTCACTGAGCTGTTATTACTGGATGTGCTTACTGACGAGTCTGATTCGTCCACAGGTACGGCAACAGCAACGGGATCCGAAGTGTTATTGGAAGAATTAGTACTCTTTGTGTCAGGCATTGCACTTGTATAACTGTCATTTTGCTCTGAAACAGCTTCTACTTCTTTTTCTGATATGTTCTCAGGTAGATTTTTATACTGTTTGTCATCACCCGATGGCATGAAAAAGATCTTTACGGAAAGGATAAGAATTCCAAGAGCAACAAGCCCAATAACCGGGAGCATTATTTCTCCAAAGGGAAACATTGGCCTGGAATCCTTGTGTCTTCTGTTTTTTCTTGAAAGCATTGCATATCCTTCCTTTCAAAACTGGAAAATACAGATATATCCTGGTGATTTGACTTTGTTAAAAAACAAAGGGCAGAAATCTGTTTTTGACCTCTGCCCGCTCTTTAACGTCTTCTTTATCTCTTTGTTTCAAAGACCCTTATAAAGATATATCAGAGGAGAATTAATAATATCATATGCTACTTCTCTTTTTTATCTGACCTTCGTATATAAGTTGGAACATCAAAATTATTTGCGGGTACTCCATTGATCTTGAACAGGTCATTTTCATCACCGTATACGACTTCCGACTCTTCAAGCTCTACCTTTGTTCTGGACTTTTCCGTATGTCTCGTATGCCTGGTTTTCGTTTCCTTTAGATTTGAGGAAAAACCTGTTGCTATTACAGTGATTTTAATCTTGTCTTCCATTTGGTCGTTGATAGTATGTCCCCAGATTATGGTTGCATCTTCATCTGCTGCTTCATTAATAACTTTTGCAGCTTCCTGGATCTCATAAATACCTACATCTTTTCCTCCTGTGACATTGAACAAGACACCTTTAGCTCCATCCATTGGAGTAGACATCAACGGACTGTTTATTGCTGACTGAGAAGCAAGGACTGCCCGGTTATCTCCCTGGGCTTCTCCTATTCCCATAATAGCTGCTCCTGCATTTTTCATTACAGTCTTGACATCTGCAAAATCCACGTTAACAAGTCCAGGACAGAGGATAAGATCCGTTACGCCCTGAACAGCCTGTCTTAATACCTCATCTGCCAACTGGAAGGCATCAGTAAGTCCTGTACTTTTGTCAGAGATCTCAAGAAGTTTGTCATTCTCAATAATTATGAGTGCATCTACCTTGTCCTTCAGGATCTTGGAACCTTCAACTGATTGAGTATAACGGCGTCTTCCTTCAAAAGAAAATGGATGCGTTACTACAGCTACGACAAGAGAACCTGCTTCTCGTGCGATTTCAGCAATAACAGGAGTAGCTCCAGTACCTGTTCCGCCACCCATCCCAGCTGTCAGAAATACCATATCCGCACCTGAAACTGTCTCCCGTATTTCATCAAATGATTCCTTTGCAGCGTTAAATCCAATCTCGGGATCTGCTCCTGCACCAAGGCCTTTTGTCAGCTCCCGGCCAAGAACCATTTTAGTAGTTGCTTCGGATAATCCCAATGAAGCCATATCTGTGTTAGCGGCTATAAATTCTACACCTTCTATGCCACTTTTTATTATATGATTCAAAGCATTGCCACCGCCGCCGCCGACGCCTATTACTTTAATATTTTCGTGATGGGATCTGGATTGATCTATAACTTTGAACATTTTTTCCATCACCATCATCCTCCTCAGTCTGATAAAGTTGTTTGCTAAAATAGCTCCTTGAAGGATCTACGTAACATACCGATCAAATCCTTAACCTTTTCTGTGCTGTGTCTCTCTTTAATTTGACCTTTTGGTTTCCTCTGATATGAAACAGTGTTTACAGGTCCGGATTTTAATCTGTTAACCGGAGTTTCTATAAACCTGTAGGGATTTCTCTCCTTATGTGTAATATACCTTACAATTCCGGCAGCAGAGGTATATTGGCAGTCATTTCTTCCAGGAGGCATCTGAAAACTGTCCAGAGGATCAGCTATCCTGACCGGGAAACCAAGAATATCAGAGACAAAGGGTTCAAGATCTTTGGACTTTGCTACACCTCCGGAGAGAACTATACCAGCCGGGAACATATGGACACTGAAATCCGAAAGCTGATGAGCTACATAATCAGCGAACAACTCCTCCAGCCTCGACCTTATAACATCGAGAGCCTCACCGGTATCCACTTTCCTTGTTTTACCTCTTACTTCTATCTCAAATTCTTTTTCGTAAATTTCGTTTTCGTCGAGAGAGAGTCGTTTTTTTAAATCCTCTGCTTTGCTGATGGGAATCTTCAATACATATGCAAGATCGTTAGTTATATGATCCCCACCTATTGGGATAATACCCAATTTGACTGGCCGTCCATCCGTGAACATTGCTACAGTTGTAACACCACCTCCAACAGAGAGTGATATAACACCTGATTGTTTTTCCTCATTAGTAAGTGTCCCCATTGCTGTAGAGAGAGATTTTACAACAAGACCCTTTACTGAGACACCAGCCCTTTCAATACAGTTTGCGACATTCTGCATAACGGATGATGGAACAATTACCGACTGCAGTTCAATTTCAAGCCTGATGCCTGTCATTCCAAGAGGATCATCTATTCCTGAATTGCCATCGATAGAGTATTTTACAGGTATGGTATGTAGAGTATATCTATTTGGAGGCACAGCAAGCTCACTTTGTGCTGCTTCTATAACCCTTTCCACATCCTGAATTGTTACCTGCCTGGGTGTTCTACCGAGTGAAACCATTCCTCTCGATATTACACTTGTAAAATCAATACCACTAAAAGCGACAGTAACCTCATCTATTCCGAATCCCACCATGCTTTCTGCATCTCTTAGGGCAGCTTTAACAGATTCAACAGCCTGTTCCAGGTTAATTATCATGCCTTTCCTGATCCCTAGAGACTTTGCCTGTCCTATTCCAATTATCTGGGGATCGCGATGATTTTCATCTCTTTCTGCAACTACTACGGCTGTTTTGGTCGTTCCCAAATCAAGCCCTACGATTATTTCCGGCTCTCTTTTGACCATAATTTCCGCTCCCTTCGTGGTGAAACCTTATATATCTTCTTTTGCAGGAAAATCACAGTTCTTTTATTACTATACGTTCACTGAAAGTGGTGTCAATCCTCAGATTACCTGAGACATAGGGGAAATCAGGGAGAATCGCCCTGATGGCCGGGATCTGGCTGTTCCAAGGGTGATCCTTACCGTTAAGTACCATCAAAATCCTTCCATCAGTTACCTGAATTGTTACTTTAAGAACAAAATATCCTCCTCTGAAAACCACCCTGATTTGCTCTATTTTTTCATGCCAATTGTATTCATTCAGTGTAACACTCCAGCTATAAAGCAATTCTACCGGAAAAGATGCCTTGATAATTTTTCTTTCTTTATTGATCTTGTCAATATCCAGAAGTGGAGCACTGCTTTCGTCAAGTATCCACTTAACGGGAATTCCACTTTCCTTAGACAGCAAATGTCCAGTTTCAAGATCTTCTGGCCATACGTAACCTTTATCATCAAAAAACCAGTTTCTGTCGTTCCAGTTTACTTTACCCATGACTTTCAGGGGAGATACCGAAAAAATAAAACTGCCCGGTTTCTTCAGACTCATGGTAGCTTCTACAGGTAACAGATTTTCAACTGAACTACAAATAGAATGTTCTCTTATAAACAGCCCCGGCCAGAACGAAGTATATTTTTGAGGAAAGATATCCCAAAATACTTTTTCCACCACTTGGTCCTTTGGTTCAAAGTTTATTGTTTTCAGTCTGAATACCTGATATTCCCTGTTTAATATTGTAAAGGTTCCCCAAAAAAGGGCCAATATTAGAAAGAACCATTTAGAAAGAATTATTTTTCTAAATCTAATCATTCAACAATCTGACCTCAAGTTCAAGGTCAATACCCTTTGATTCCTTTACTCTCTTTCTGCATTCGTTAATAAGACCTGTAACATCTTTAAAGCTTGCGTTACCGGTATTAACAATAAAATTAGCATGCCTTGTGGAAACATGGGCATCTCCTCTTCTCAATCCTTTGCATTTACAATCATCAAGTAGCTTTCCTGCTGCATATCCTTCAGGATTCTTGAATATACATCCAGCACTTTTATACTCATAGGGCTGATTTCCCCTTATTCCCCAGAAAAAACTCTGCCTTTCTTTTATTCTATCAATGGATCCTTTTTTTACGCAAAGACCACATGAAACGATAATTCTCCCTGAATCGGTCAAACTGCTTGATCTATATCTCCATTCAATTTCATCTTTAGCCCACCTGCATAACATACCCTTTGTGTCCACGGTTTCTACCCATTCTACATTATCACTGATAGAAAACCCCTTCCCACCTGCATTTCCTGCAAGGGCACCTCCTACAGTACCAGGAATACCTACAAGGTGTTCAAGTCCTTCTGCTGATAACGAAAATGTTCTGGCAATTACATCTCTCATAGAAGTTCCCGCTTTAACTTCAAGGGTAAAACTGTCTCCTGCATTTTTTATGTTGATACCCTTAAATCTTCGAGTAGACAGGAATAAACCATTTACAATCCCATCTCTGATAAGGAGATTACTCCCACCTCCTATGATCTTGAGCTTTAGCCCTTCAGAATTTTCGAGGGACTTAATATTTTTGATATCTTCAATTTCTTCGGCTTCAATGTAAAACTCAGCATTCCCTCCAATTCCCATGGTAGTACATGGAGCAAGAGGGAAATTCCTCTCAATTTTTGCAGATCGGATATTTTTACTTAATGCCTCCGACCAGTTCATTATACTTTCAGTCTCCCTCCACGTAACTGGTCTGTACCATTTCACCGACCCTGGTAACGTTTCCGGCACCAATGGTTATTAATAGATCGTTTGGCTGTAATTCACTTGAAATAAAGGAGGAAGCTTCGCTAAAGTTCGAACACAAGTGACAGGTACTGTACCCGTATTTTCCTAAAGTGTCCGAGATAAGTTTGGAAGTTACGCCGTTCATTGGTTTTTCGTCTGCAGGATATATTGGCATTATATATAAAAGATCTGCCATCGAAAGAACTTCGGCAAATTCTTTGTACATTGCCTTGGTTCTTGTATATCTGTGAGGTTGAAATACAACCATATGTCTCTTCTGGGGAAACATTTGCCTCAATGTATTTAATGTTGCTTCTATTTCTCTCGGATGATGACCATAATCATCGTACAGTTCAGCTTTACCTATGTGCCCCATGTGCTGCAGTCTTCTTTTAGCTCCTCTGAAATCATGAAGGGTTTCCTGTATCAGGTTGAAGGGTATATTCAATCTTCTGGCTACTACAATTGCAGCCAGTGAATTCAAAATATTATGATCCCCTGAGATACTCAGTTTCATTTCACAGACTTCTTTTCCCTGATGGTAAACAGAAAATAAAACTCCTCCGCCTTCAAGATGAACAATATTACACGCACCCCAGTCCCAGCCAGTGCCAAAACCATAGGTTTCAGTGGTTGTAACTGATGAGATCAGAGGGAAAAGTTTTCTTATACCTGAATCTTCACCACAGACAATAGTAGAACCCCCATCTTTCGTTTTTGTCAAAAATCTCTGATAGGCATTCAAAACGCTCGTTATATCTGGATAATGGTCCACGTGATCCCAGTCTGCGTTTGTTACTACTGTGATCTCTGGAGTGAAACCTTCAAAGGATCCGTCACTTTCGTCCAGTTCTGCAACCATGTAAGGTCCACTTCCCAATTTAGCATTAACTCCTATATCACAAAGTTCTCCACCGATGGCAACGGTAGGCTCAAGACCCGCCTGCTCAAGGATCATAGCTATCATGGAAGAAGTTGTGGTTTTCCCGTGAGTCCCTGCAATACCAATACCTTTTTTTGAGTTAAAGAGCCAGCTCAAAACATCAGCTCTTTTGGCTACAATAATCTCTCTTCTGAAGGCCTCCTGCAGTTCTTCATTCTGGTCAGGAATTGCACTGCTGTATATTAAAAGATCAGGAGAATAGGCATCAAGATGTCCCATTTCATGGCCGATCACAAAATCAATCCCCTTTTCGATGACTCTGTCAACGTATGAAGTGCGGTTAACGTCACAACCGCTTACCTCATAACCAAGTTCCTTTAATAACAGAGCCAGACCACTCATACCGGCACCACCTATTCCCATCAGATGGACACGTTTAATTGTGCTGGTCTTTTCATTAAGCAAGTCCAATTGAAGACTCTCCCTCCGTCATAATGCACTTATACATTCCCAGATATTCTCGCATGCTCTGTCATGAAGTAATTCTGAATCAGTATTACTGGCATTTAAATCTGTTTTTTTGTTAACAAGATTTTCAAGTTTACAGATGAATTCATTCAGGTTATCCTTATCTTCCGCCCAAATCTCTCCCCTGGAACTTTTCAAAAAATGTCGAGCATTTTCGACCTGGTGAGACTTGGAAGACTTGATCCAGGGTACAACCAGGGCTGGTATCCTGTAAACACTCAACTCTGCAAGAGTTGAAGCACCAGCTCTTACAACAGCTACATCAGCCAGGGAATAGACAACGTTCATATTCCATTGCTTCCCCACAAAATGAACATTTTCAGGAATATTACCTTCACTGATCCTGCTATCATCAAGAACAATGAAATTCCAACTGCGAAATTTTATTTCTCCGGCTGTCTTCTTTATAAGTTCAACTATTTTTTTACTTCCGAGAGACCCCGCCATAACCACAACTGTAGGACCTCCTGAATAATACAACCCTATATGTAGTATATTCCAAGCATCTCTGTCTTGCAATCTGAAAAATGGTCTTACTGGTATTCCTACTGGTATAAAATTACCGGACTTTAGGGGGAAACACTCTTCCCAACCAGTCAGTACAGTTCTTTTTAACATCCAGCATATTTTTGTTACCTTACCGGCAGAGATATTCTGTTCGTGAACTATTACGGGAATTCCAGTCACCAAACACGCAATTAAAGGTAAAAAAGATATATAACCTCCGAATAGAATACAGTAATCAGTTTTTTCCTTTCTTAAAATAGAAACAACTTTAAAATATTCTTTAAAAAGACACAGGGTTCTTTTTATTATTTTTCGAACAACTTTTGTTCCCAGGGGAGAACCTGTTAGATCCAGAATGAAAGGGTCTATTCCCTCTGATGAATAAATATCCCCCTCGATCTTCCTTGCACCACACATATAATCAACTGAAACGCCCTTTTCATTTTTCAGTAACCATTTACCAAAAGCTACCGCAGGAAAAATATGTCCTCCAGTACCTCCAGCAACACACATAATTTTTTCAGTCATGATACGTCGAACCTTGTTTTTTTGACAATGCTTATAATGACCCCCACCTTGATCCAAGAAAATAACATGGAACTACCTCCGTAGCTTAAAAAAGGAATAGGCATTCCTGTCAAAGGCAAAAGTTTCGTTATACCTGCCAGGTTAATAAAAAGGGGCAGCAAAATACTGATGGACAATCCCCATAAAAGGAGAATGTCATATTCATCTGTCAACCTAAGGTAGAACCTGAAAATACTTAACGTCCAGGCCAGGAAAAGAAAAAGAATTAATGATGTCCCAAGAAGACCAAATTCTTCTCCGACAGAGGCAAAAATATAATCTGTGTGAGCTGCCGGTAAATATCTCATTTTCTGAAAACCCTTACCTATCCCCCTGCCCAGCAAACCGCCGTTAGCAAAGGCTATAAGTCCCTGTATTACCTGATACCCACTGTCAAGAGGTTCGCGCCAGGGATCGGTAAATGCAAGGTATCTTCTTATTCGATATCCTTCCCTGAAGATGAGATAGAGAAAAGGAGGTATAGCCAAAAATCCGAAAGACAAAGGGTAAAACCATCCTTTCGCCATCACAAATATGGCCATTGTAATGACGAATACCAGAATAGCACCTCCCATATCAGGCTGAAGAAGTAGAGGAATTACAGAGACCACCGCAATAACGCATGTCTTGAGGAAAGATGATCGAACTGGCAACTTTTCATCTCTGGAAAGGACCTTGGATAGGTGCAGGACTATCGCCATTACCAATAGTTCAAGAGGCTGAACCCTTATGTGCCATAACCTTATCCACCGCTCTGCTCCCCCTGCAGCTGAACCGAAAAATCCTGTAAGAGTTGCACATGTCAACAAAAAACCAAAGATCCACATAAGAGCAGAATATCTTTTCCAGATTCTTACAGGAACGATTGAAACAATAATCATGGCAAAGAGTCCTGCAAAAAACCACACTGCCTGTCGCATTACAATGGAAAGGTTGGTACTGCCAGTGCCTGTGATTCTTGTTCCAGTGACAGATAGGATCATCAACAGACTGAAGCAGCTTATAATAAAAGGAACTATCCACAAAAGAAGATATGACTGGTTTTTACTTCCTTGTGCTTCTTCAATGTGATCAGACATCTTTACAGCCTTTCCACTTTTCGAGATTCTTTACAACTTTTTTGAAATGGTCCCCTCTTTTTTGATAGTTCTCGTACATGTCCCAACTGGTACAGGCAGGGGACAACAGGACAGTTGATCCTACTCTTGCAATTGAACTGGCGATTTGAACCGCCTCTTCCATTGAAGAGGCGATAAATATTGCGCTATAGCCTTCTTTCATCAGAGCTGAAGAAATAGGGTCCTTTTCTTCACCAATAAGTATTGCAGCATATGATGACCTGCTGACTTCTTGAGCCAATGGAGTATAATCTTCTCCCTTGCCCTTACCTCCGAGTATTACTATTTTCTCCCCTTCTATCGATGCCAGGGCAGCAACCGAGGCAGCAACATTAGTCCCTTTTGAATCGTCAATATACCTGATACCGTTGACAGTCGCTACGAGTTCACAACGGTGGGAAAGTGGTACAAAGTCATTCATCAAGGAAGGAACAAAAGAAGATTCCAAGGGTAATCCAAGTAGATCGATCACAGATAGAGCCATAGCCGTATTTTCCAGATTATGCCTCCCGATCAGGGGGATCTGTTCCGTTTCAGCAATGACCTTTGAATCTAGTCCCTTTCTTTGAAGCTTAATACAATCGTCGTTAAGCAGGATCCTGGCTTCTGTATCATGAATTGATAATTTATCGCTTTCCCAGTCAAGAAGAGCTACTGACCTGTTCTTTTGTCTATCTATTCGGAAATAATCTCTTCCCTGAAGGATAGCCCATCCGTTTTTTCTTACACTGTTCAACAGTTTCACCTTCGATGTTACGTAATTATTAAAATTTCCGTGCCAGTCAAGATGGTCAGGTGCAAGGTTAGTCATCACTGCCATATCAACCTGGAAATTATTGATCCAGTACAGCTGAAAACTGCTCAGTTCTATCACAAGGTAATCCTGATCCAGCAAAACAGCCTCAGCTAAGGATAAGCCAATATTGCCTGCAGCTGTGACCTTTTGTCCTGAACAATGAAGAAAATGATTTACCAGCGATGTGGTAGTGGTTTTTCCGTTGCTTCCTGTTATTCCAATGGTTGTTCCGTTAAGGTATGGATAGATGAAATCCAACTCACCCATAAAGGAAATATTTCTTGTAAGAGCTTCCTTTACTGCTATTGATCCTGGTCCTACTCCAGAACTGAGCAAAACAAGATCAGTTTCCCAGGCTCTTTCAGAATGACCACCTGTCTCGTAACCAATATTGTTATTACGAAGGGTTTGTTTTGTATCCTCACTGATATGATCTTTCAATTCAGAAACTAATACCTGCGCTCCCTGTTTTCCTGCCAGTAACGCGAGTCCTGTTCCGCTTATCCCTGATCCGATCACAGTGACTGTTCTTCCTCGTAGTTTAATTCTTTCTTTCATTTCAACAAGTCTCCATTATGAGGAAAATAAAATATTGATCGCCAGGAAGGTTATTGCAAATCCTATACCATGAACGATCCAGAATCTTGTAACTATGCAGCTTTCGCTCCATCCCTTAATTTCAAAATGATGATGTACTGGACTCATCAAAAAGACCTTCTGTCCCGCTACATAGATGGCGAAAAGCTGTATACACACCGAGATAATTTCAAGCCCGAACAGAAATCCGGATGGGACTACATAAACAAAACTTCCAGAGTACACACATATTGAAATAATTAATCCAGCAATAAAATGGGAACCTGTGTCCCCCATAAAGATTCTCGCAGGATGGCAGTTATGCCACATGAAACCTGCCAGGAAAGCCAGACCTGTGCATATTGAGACAAAGACCTCCATAGAAATATTCGACAGGAAAAGAATTCCAGAAAGTGAAATGATACCAGTTCCTGCTACAAGACCATCAAGTCCATCAGTAACGTTAACAGCATTCATCATTCCAACAGTAAAGAAGACAAGCAATAATAAAGCCAGTACTGGTTCTTTTACAAAAATACCTGGAAAAAGTTCAAGACCTCTGATCTTAAAGATTAAAAGAGACCAGAAAAAAGCGATAATTACCTGAAAAATCAGTTTCTGCAAAGACGTCAATCCTTCACTTGAATTTCTTGAATACTTGATCCAGTCATCGGAAAAACCTACAACAGAACAGGCAAAAGGAAGTATCCATATTTCTACCTGAGACAAAAATGCTGCCCCTGCAAAAGAGTTGAGGACAATCCCGATCAGGGCACTTATGCAGAAAACGACACCTCCAAGTGAAGGGACACTGCCTTTATCATTAGAAATATATAATGCCGGACCATAGGACTTCTGAACCTGGACCACTTTTTTCCCCCTTAGGAGATCAGTCCAGAAATACAAGAAAAAGAGTGAAAAAAAGAAAACAGTTAATGTCGTAAGGAGAATTTTAATATTCATTTGCTCTTAACCAGTTCTGCCACGATTTCATCCAGTCTGTTGCTGTGGGAACCCTTTATAAGGATTATGTTCCCACTGGAGATTCGTGATCTTATAGTATTAAGAAGATCTTTTTTATCAGCAAATATTATCCTGCTTTTGGCACTTTCAGAAAGAGAGGATACAGCAGGATACCATTTCTGTCCAACAAGGATCAAAAAATCAAGTTCTAATGCTTTTTTTAAAACTTCTTTGTGATGTTTTACTTCGTTTTCCCCCAACTCTCCCATTTCTCCTAAAACCGCGATCTTTTCATTTCCCCAGTTATAATTATCAACTGTTTCGATAGCGGCCATCATGGATGAAGGATTGGCATTATAGGAATCATCTATGAGAAGAAACCTCTCTGGCATCATGTAACATTTACCTCTCCCTTTGTGAGAAGCAAACACATGATCCGAAAAATTAATTTCCTCAAAGAAAACTCCTGTTTCAATAACACATGCTATAGCCAGAGCAAGACAGTAAACCTGATGTTTGCCAAACATATTCGTATCTAAACTTATCTCACCAACCGGTGTTTTAAGTTTGAATGAAACCTGACAACCTTTATCAGCGATTTTTGAGACAACATCTTTTATACGGTAATGTGTACTTGTATATCCCACTCCCCTTTTTGATATCTCTACTGGCAATTCCAGGGCTGTCTTTTCAAGATCAGAATCGTCAGCGTTATATATGATAGATCTAAGATCTTTGGATTCAGCTATTTCCATCTTTGCTTTTATAACTCCAGCTCTGTCCCTGAGTTTTTCAAGATGTGCTGCTGCTATGGCAGTAATTAGGGCAATTGTGGGAGGAAAAGATTTGACGAGAGATGCGATATCACCAGGTTTGTTAGTTCCCATTTCAAGGACAAGAACTTCTGTATCTACAGGCATTTGTAGAACTGTTACAGCACAACCTACATCTGTATTGTAGCTTTTATCCGCTCCATGAACCCTGAAATGACAAGTCAGCAGTTGTTTTAAGAATTCCCGGGTTGTTGTCTTTCCTACACTTCCTGTTATTGCAAGAACGTGATCCGGATTAACGATACTCAGGTAAACAGTAGCAAGCCTGGTAAGTAATTCGTTAACATTCCTTTCAGTTAGAAGCAGTGAAAACCCCGAATTTCTGTCTGGCAAAGTAAGACCAGATTCTCTGTATTTACTGGATTCTGCAACTACTGCAGCAGCACCTTTCGCTATTGCATCACCAATGTATAAATGCCCGTCAGTTTTCTCTCCCGGCAGGGCAAAAAAAACATCACCCTGTTTTATATCCCTGCTGTCAATTGCGACCTTAAGGGGTAACCTAAGATCTTCTCCGTAAAAATTACAATTACATAAAAGGGCAAGTTCACTCAATGTAGATTCTTTTATTGGCATTACCAACACTCCATTTTATGAATATTTGCCCACTCAATAACAGCTTCAGCGTCATTATAGGGGATCTTTCTTTCACCCCATATAATTTCCCTTTCAGGTCCCTTACCGGAGACAAGCACGATATCACCTTCATGTGCACTGTCAAGAGCTCTATTTACGGCTTCTTTTCTATCAATAACAGTGATGCATGTGTTGTCATCGCGGATTTTTTTCTTGATACCTTCTTTGATCTGCTTAGCAATTTTTTCAGGATCTTCGTTCCTGGGATTGTCCATTGTAAGAAAAATATCATCTGCATATGTTGCAGCAACAGCTCCCATTACAGGTCTGTTCGGAGCATACCTGTTGCCTCCAAGTCCAAATACTATTTTGAGTCTTCCTCGTTTTATTTGTGAAAGTGTTTTCAGAACGTTTTCAAGTGCATCCGGAGTATGGGCGTAATCAATAACACAGCATACTCCATTACTGAAAAGATATCTCTCAAGTCTTCCAGGAACTTTAGGCAGTGTCTTTAGCCCCCTGGACACTGTTTCAGGGGGAACACCTGTCGTAATTGCTGCAGATACTGCTGCCAGAGCATTGTAAAGGTTATAATGCCCTGTTAATGGTATATTAACCTCTTTGGCAATTATCTTTCCCTTAAAGAGAATGTCCATAATACATCCATCTTGCTCAACCTCTGTATTATCAGCAAAGAAGTCTGCATCCCTGTTCTTCAAAGCATAGCTGGTTGTTTTGTCTCTAAAAGTATTGTATATATTTTCTCCGTATTGATCATCCATATTAGTAAAAATCTTTCCTTCTTTTTTCATCTTTTCTTTAAAAAGGATCATTTTAGCCTCGAAATATTTCTCAATATCACCGTGAAAATCAAGATGTTCTTCTGTCAGGTTAGTAAAAATACCAATATCGAAAGAACATCCGTTCAATCTCCCAAGGATCAGACCATGAGAAGATGTTTCCATAACACAAGCATCACATCCATTATGGACCATTCTGGAGAGCCAACTCTGAATATCAGTCGCTTCCGGAGTAGTCCTTTCAGCTCCAGTCTCATTTTCACCGTCACTATAGGTTATGGTCCCAATTAGTCCTGTCTTATATCCAGCCTCTTCCAGAAGTTTTTTTATCATGAAGGATGTTGTGCTTTTTCCGTTTGTTCCAGTAACTGCTACCATTAGAAGCTTTTCCGAAGGGTAGGAATACACTGCGTCTGCAGCATATCCCGCAATTTCTCTTACTGAATTAACAATTATCTGTGGGATCCCGACATCAAGAACCTCTTCTGTGATCAACGAAGAAGCTCCTTTTTGTTCAGCTACTCCAGCAAAGTTATGACCGTCAAACCTTTTTCCCCTGAAACAGCAAAAAAGTGATCCTTTTCCTGCCATCCTGCTATCAGAAATTGTATTATTAATTAATACATTTTCCGGCCTTGTGTTTTTGGCAATGTAAAGTCTGCTGGTTTTATCTATTTCTTTTATTACAGAAAATAACTGGCCAAGATTTATCATTTTTTATTTACTCCTAATTTATATAGTTTCTTTGAGGTAAGATGTAAAATCCTCAACAATATTTTTGAAGACAGGTCCTGCAACACTGCCTCCGTAGTATTCTCCCCTGCTTGGTTCTCCTATAACAACGACCATGGCGAAATTCGGAGAATCAGAAGGCCAGAATCCCGCAAAGGAAGATACCCATCTGTCTTCCTGATATTCTCCTCCTTCTGCAATCTGAGCGGTACCGGTCTTGCCTGCTATCTGGACTGCTTCAGAATTCACTCTCTGTCCGGTACCTTCAGTAACAACTCTTTCCATGACACCTCTCAACCACGAGGCAGTTTTTTCTGAAAGTACTCTGTACCTTTCGTGCCTTTTCCCTTCGTACACTATTTCATCTTGACTGTTCCCTGCTTCACTGACTATAAAGGGACGCACAAGTGACCCTCCATTTGCTATCGCAGAAAAAGCTGTAAGGAGCTGCAATGGTGATATTGCTAAACCCTGACCTATAGCGATATTACCGGGAACAACCCCTAACCAGCTGCCTGGAGAAGGTATAAGGCCAGTTTCAGCGCCGTTAAGTTCAAGGCCTGAGGGTTTTTCAAACCCCCAGTTAATAAAAGCTTTGTAAGTTTTGTAAGGATCAAGTCTTATGCCGATCTGTGACATCCCCACGTTTGAGGATTTTATAATAACCTCTGCCAGAGATAGATTTCCGTAAGCCTTTGGATCAGAAATATATTTATCTCCAACTTTAATATTTCTTGTACATTTGAATCTTTCTTCTGGACTCACTATACCGTTTTCCAGGGCTATTCCTGCAATTACGGGTTTTAAGGTAGATCCTGGTTCATAGACTCGACCTATACAATTATTCCTCATAACTCCCTCTTTTAGGAAAGTGGATCTATTATTCAGATCAAATGCGGGTATACTAGCCATGGAAAGAATTGAACCACTGTGAGGATCCATACAGACTACAGCTCCCCATCTGGCACGATGCAGTTCTATCCCCTCTTTCAAATATTTTTCAACTATAAATTGAAGACCTGAATCAAGGGTGAGTGAAACTCTTCCTTTTGTGGAGGATTTTTTTACAGTCGAAACATTTGATATGTCAAGGTTAATCCCTGAAGCATCCTTGACAATAATCTGTGTTTCTGGGGGTGAATAAAGGACATTATCCCATATCAACTCAGTTCCGGAAAGACCGACATCATCTATATCACAGTATCCTATCACATGACTCATTAATGATCCATTGACATATACCCGTTTTTTCTCCTGAAATGGATAAAGACCTGGTACATCCAGTTTCGCTATCTCCTGACCTTTTTCATAGGGGATCTTTCTTGCAAGCAGAATATATCTGCCTTCCAGATTACCTGAAACTTTTTTCAGAACATCAGGACTGAAATAACCGGATAGTTTGTCCTTATGTGCGGGATTCCAGAATTTGGGATCTACAAAAAAACTCATAGATGGCACTGATATGGCAAGAACTTCTCCATTCCTGTCTGAGATTGTTCCTCTTGTTGTAGAAACTGAGATACTTCTCCAGTACTGATTCTGACCTTTTTTTACTACCCTTTGGTCTGGCCAGCAGTGAAGAACAGTTATTCTCCAGAATAATATAATAAAAACAACAATGACAATAAACCAGGGGCTTAGCTTTTTCTTTTTTTTCATATGGCTCCGCCCCTTTCAAATAACCTGTCCTTCTATTCCCCTGCTATAGCTTTTTTAACAAAGGGATTAAGAGGTCTTCCTTCTGTTGTGTTGTTCTCCGATGCCATAAAAACATCTTTTTTATCGTATATTGTTTCTGGAACTACATTGACATACATAGCACCGGAAGAGCTGTTCATACCGAGATCATTCTTTGCAACATTAAATACCCTTTGAGGAGCTTTAAGCATGGATAGGTTCTTGATAAGTTCTGTTTCTTCGATCTCCAACCTGCAAATTTTCTGATCGATCTCACCGATCCTGCATTCAAGATTGTAAGAATAAAGGCGCAACATCCCCAGGCCCAGGATTAAAATCCCGGCTATAATAGCAGAAGCTGCCAGAAAAGGGCAAATTCCTTTCTTTTTGTTCTGCATAATCTTTACATTGCAGGTTTCATTACCATAATTCACGGTTCTCACCCTCGATCAGGAATATTGTCGGGAATTTCTCTCTTTTTTAAAAATCCTCATTTTTGCACTTCTTGCCTTTATATTGTTTTCAATCTCTTCTTCGGATGGTACTACTGGTTTTTTTGTTATAATCTTCCCTAGACCTTCCTGTTTCCATCTTTTAAAAGTATGTTTTACTATGCGATCCTCCAAAGAATGGTAACTGACAATAATTATCAATCCCTTCTCTGCTACAATTGCAAGGGCTCCCTCAATACCCTTCTCAAGACTTTCAAGTTCATCATTCACAAAGATCCGCAGCGCCTGAAAGATCCTTCTGGCCGGATGTTTCCCCATTTTTCGCTGCACTGGTGCTGGAAGTATCTGTCTCAGTACCTGTACAAGAGAAGTCGTAGAATCAATAGTGCCTTCCTTTTGTCTGTGTCTTACTATCCCTTTTGCTATTTGCCAGGCATGTCGTTCTTCACCATAGATACGAAAAATATCTGACATTTCAGGAGCGTCGAAGGTGTTAATTACATCCCAGGCTGTAACCTTATCAGAATCCCTGCCCATTCTCATATCGAGAGGCCCTTCTTCGTTATACGAGAAACCACGATCAGCACTTGTTAATTGCAAATTAGAAACACCAAGGTCAAATACAATAAGATCTGGCTCAAGTTTTTCTGTAATTTTGAGTTCTTCTATATTTTTGAAGTTGCTCAATCTGGCTGAAAATCTTTCTCCGTAACTGGAAAGCCTTTGTATTGCCATCTTCTGCGCAACGTGATCTACATCGAGACCTATTACGTTTGCATGCTGAAAATCCATCAGAAAACGTTCCGAATATCCGCCAAGACCAAGAGTACAATCTACGATCAGGTCTGTTTTTTCTGCTTGTCTGGCATACTCAATGATCTCTTCAATAAGAACCGGCGTGTGCTCCATTAAAACCCTTCTACTTCCTCAGCTATATCTGGCAGAACTTCCATAACACTGTTCCTGTAATTATTCCAGTTGGATTTATCCCATAACTCTATGTGATCGTTAACTCCTATAAGGCAGATATCCTGATCTATTTCTGCATGCTCCCGAAGAAAAGTTGGTATGAGGACTCTTCCAGCCACATCTATCTGAAGCTCACTTGCACTGGAAAGAATTAATCTCATTAACCCCCTGGATTTACCCTTGGAAAAAGATAATTGCTGAAATTTATCAAGAACGTCATCCCATTTTGCCTTTGGATATATTGATATACATTTATCGATACCTATAGTTGAAACTAAAGAGGAACCTACTTCCTCCCTCAATTTTGCGGGAAGAACAACCCTTCCTTTTGTGTCTATCTTGTGTTCGTAGGTTCCAACAAGCATTTTATCTCCCACTTTGTGACATTATATACCACTTTCTCCCACATTATCACCACGCAGAAAAAATAAATAGGCCTTAAGACTCATTTATAAAGCTAAAACAATGAGTCTTAAGGCCTATCTTTTATCTACTTACCCTGCTAAACAATTCTGAGTTTCTATTAAAAGGAGCACTCAATAAGCCGGGTTCTGTAAAAAATGATCATTTATCTAGGGTGTCCCTCGCAAAACACCTCAAGCGACCGTACCCGGGAGTCAGCGGGCCACTTCTACCTCCCCTATTCGGTCTTGCTCCGGACGGGGTTTACCTGACAAGCCAGTCACCTGGTTGCCGGTGGGCTCTTACCCCACCTTTTCACCCTTACCAAACCCACAATAAAGTGAACCCTGGCGGTATATTTCTGTGGCACTTTCCTTTGGTTCACACCAACTGGGAGTTACCCAGCGTCCTGCCCTTTGGAGCCCGGACTTTCCTCTTTTCTATAAAAAGAAAAGCGATCATTTTGAATACTCCATGATAATTATATCATTTTTTGTTTACAATAAAAAGAAGATGCACAAGGATTTTGAACATATATACCTCGTGCATCTTCTTGATATGCAAATCCCTCAGAACCTGGTCAACTTAATATTAATGAGATCTTACTATTTCCTTGATCTTCATCAATCTGCTCAAAGTGGACCTTTCCTGCTCGTCAAGTTTCATAGTAATATACTTGATCGTCTCCGAGAAGGACGGGATCATAACATGCTCAAGTGCGTTTACTCTTCTCCTTGTCTTCTCTATCTCTTTAGCCATAAGCTTTATAGCCTTTTCCTTGGCTGCAAGTTCGATAAGTTTGGGGAGAAGTTTTGAAAAAAGCTCAAGAGCAACATCCAGACTGCCCATTGAAGTTGCGAGTCCATAATTTAAAGGTGATCCTTCCTGCTGTACGGAATATTCAGGAACTACAACACTCATAACATTTTTTGATGAAACGTTAAGATTACTCCGAGTTCCGGATATCATCAAAGCCTGTTCAAGCATTACAGGAAGAGTCTGAGCTCTTGCAAGCAAAAAACTATTGTAACAATCCTTGAGTTCTTTTTCAAGATCCTCTCTAAGGGCTTTCGCTTCTTTTGCACGTTCAAGAAAAGCCTTGATAAGAGCATCCTGTTTGTCCTTTAAAAGTTTATGACCTCTTTTAGCTACAACAAGTCTTTTCTTAAGCCTGGATAACTCCATACGATTGGGGTTAACATTAAGCTTTGCCATGGTTGATCCCCTCTATTCCGCTTCTGCCTGCTGTGTTACTTCCTCTCGAGTAGCATCTTCCTGGTTTTCTTCCTGTTCGTTCTCTTCTTTCTGAAGTCTGGGATCCAGATATTTTTCAATATATTCATCCCTGACTCGTTTGAGTTCTCCAACAGGTATCATTGTTAAGAGATCCCAGCCCATCTCAAGGGTTTCCTGGTATGTTCTATTTTCATACTCACCCTGCCTTACATATTTATCTTCAAATGCATCTGCAAATTTAGCAAAGGCCTTGTCTTCTTCACTGAGAGCGCCTTCACCAAGAATAACAGCAAGCTCTTTGGCCTCTTTGCCTCGTGCATAGGCCGCGAAAAGCTGGTTCATAAGATCAGCATGGTCCTCACGGGTTTTTCCCTCACCGATTCCTTTATCCTTAAGCCTGGATAATGATGGCATAACGTCAACTGGAGGATATATACCTCGTCTGTGAAGTCCCCTGCTTAAAATGATCTGGCCCTCCGTTATATAACCTGTAAGGTCAGGAATAGGGTGGGTCTTGTCATCTTCTGGCATTGTAAGAATAGGTATCTGGGTTATTGAACCATTTTTACCCTTGAGCCTTCCTGCCCTTTCGTACATTGTGGCAAGGTCAGTATAAAGATATCCTGGATATCCTCTTCTTCCTGGAACCTCTTTACGTGCCGCTGATATTTCCCTTAAGGCTTCACAATAGTTTGTAAGGTCTGTAAGAATTACAACAACATGCATATCATGTTCGAAAGCAAGGTATTCTGCTGCTGTTAAAGCAAGCCTTGGTGTAGTTATCCTTTCAATTGCCGGGTCATCTGCCAGATTGACGAACATGACGGTCCTCTGTATGGCACCAGTTTTTCTGAAATCCTCCATAAAGAAAGAAGCCTCTTCAAAAGTGATCCCCATGGCAGCAAAAACAACAGCGAAATCCTCATGTCCGCTTATAACTGTTGCCTGACGTGCAATCTGTGCAGCCATGTTGTTATGAGGCAGACCACTACCTGAAAATATTGGAAGCTTCTGGCCCCTGACCATAGGGTTCATCCCGTCTATTGTTGAAATACCTGTCTGGATAAACTCTGATGGGTAATCCCTGGAATAGGGGTTCATTGGCAAACCGTTAATGTCAACCCTTTTCTCGGGAATAACAGGAGTTCCTTCGTCAATTGGCTCACCTCTACCGTTAAATATGCGTCCAAGCATATCCCTGCTGACAGGAAGAGATAGACTTTTGCCGAGGAATCTTATTTTGGTTGATTCAACATCAATATCATCAGTTCCCTCAAATACCTGGACAAGAGCTTCATCAGAAGATATTTCGAGAACTCTTCCTCGTCTGTTTTCTCCAGTTGAAAGCTCTATATCTACAAGTTCATCATAGCTGACATCCCTGGTTTTCTTTACAACAATAAGAGGGCCTGACAGATCTGAAATAGTTTGATACTCCTTAGGCAACAACATCAGTATCCACCCCCACTGAGACCAGATCATCTATCTCTGATTTGATAGTATCCTCGATCTGGTCTATCTGTTTTATTTCCTTTTCTTCAAGGTATCTCATTCTTGCGATCTTTTCTCTGACGGGAAGTGCAAAAACATCCTTCATTGAAGCACCCCTTTTGAGGGCATCCATCCCAAGTTCATGGAAACGCATGATTATCTTAAGCATTTTAAACTGTTTTTCCATCGAAGCGTAGGTATCTATTTCATGGAATGCGTTCTGATGAAGGAAGTCTTCCCTGAGAGATTTCGCAGTTTCCATAACCATTCTTTCATCTTTTGACAAGGCATCAATTCCAACAAGTCTCACAATTTCCTTGAGATTGTCCTCTTCCTCAAGAAGCGACATGGCTTTAACCCTGAGATCTGTCCATTCATCGTCAAATTTACTGTCCCAGTATCTATCCATGGTTGGGGTATACAAGGAATAACTTGAAAGCCAGTTAATGGCAGGGAAATGTCTCTGGTAGGCCAGGTTGGCATCCAGACCCCAGAAAACTTTAGTAACACGAAGAGTATTCTGACTGACAGGTTCGGACAAGTCTCCACCAGGAGGTGAAACTGCCCCTATGGCGGTTACTGAACCTTCCTTCTTGTCCTTGCCGAGGCAGATAGCTCTTCCAGCTCTTTCGTAGAAAGATGCGAGTCTTGTACCAAGATATGCGGGATATCCTTCTTCGCCGGGCATTTCCTCAAGCCTTCCGGACATTTCCCTGAGAGCCTCTGCCCACCTACTTGTTGAGTCTGCCATAAGTGCAACTGAATAACCCATATCCCTGTAGTATTCAGCCATTGTTATTGCTGTATAGATACTCGCTTCTCTTGCTGCAACTGGCATGTTGGACGTGTTTGCTATAAGGACGGTCCTTTTCATTAAAGGATGACCGGATTTAGGATCTTCAAGTTCAGGGAACTCAAGAAGAACGTCCGTCATCTCGTTACCACGTTCTCCACATCCTACATATACTACTATCTCAGCCTGAGCCCATTTTGCAAGCTGATGCTGAATAACCGTCTTACCGGATCCAAAAGGACCAGGGACACAGGCCGTTCCACCCATTGCTATCGGGAAGAAAGTATCTACAACTCTTTGTCCTGTAGTAAGAGGGATAACCGGAGCAAGTCTCTTTGCTACTGGACGGGTCTTTCTAACCGGCCATTTCCGGAGCATGCAGACTTCTTTCTTTTCACTTCCTGTATCTATTAACGCTATTGTATCAACTACAGTGAACTTTCCGGATTTAATATCCTGTACCTTACCACTGACACCAAGTGGTACCAGAACCCGGTGTTCAACAAGTACTGTTTCCTGTACTACTCCCAAAACATCTCCAGGAGTCACCTGATCTCCCTTTTTTACTGAGGGCTTGAATTCCCATTTTTTCTTCCTGTCAAGAGCAGGTACATCAATCCCTCTTGAGATATAATGGCTTTTTGCGGTTTCTTCAATCAGCGCAAGGGGTCTCTGTATTCCATCATAAAACTGCTCAAGCATTCCAGGCCCGAGTTCTACGCTCAAGGGAGCTCCGGTGCTTTCTACAGGTTCTCCCGGTTTAAGACCAGAAGTCTCTTCGTAGGTCTGTATAGATGCCGTATCTTCGCGGAGCTCAATGATCTCTCCAACGAGTTTGAGATCTCCGACTCTTACCACATCATACATGCTTGCACCGCGCATACCCTTGGCGACAACAAGAGGTCCGGAGATCCTTTCAATGGAACCTTTAATAATATTTTCCGTGGCCACAGCTTATCGCCTCCAGCTCAAAATTCATTATTCTACCGAGAATATGTCCATCCCAACCGCTCTTTCCACACTGTTTCTTATGGATTCGACTCCAGTTCCCATGGAACCTTTAAGTCCGGGGATAGGGAGGATACTGACCGTGTATTCCTCGTTAATCTCGTTAACTTTTTCTGTAAAATCAACGTATAACTGCTCCTCTATAAAAACAACTGCATAATTCTGTTTTGCCAGTTTGAGAAGCATTTCCGGAAACTGGTCCTTGTTCTCATCTTTAATTATTAGGGGTTTAACTCCCACAGCCTGAAAAGGTAAAACAGTTTCATATTCACCTATAGCAGCCATGGGTTGATAAGCATTCTTATCAGGCATTACGCAACAACCCCCTGACAGAATCCTTGTCCGTGTTATTACTTACAGAAACAAGAATAATTCTGAGATTTTTTGTTTCCATTTCTTTTTGCCATAAAAAATACAGTACGCTCTCCGGCGAGAAAGCATCATATTTGGCTTTCGACAGAAGTGTGCCAGTATATTCGTCAAGGACCTTTTCCGCCTGAACTACCAATGTACTCATGTCAGTAATATCCTGGACCTTGTTGACAACATTACCAACATCAGCAAAGGAAAGAACCTTGCTCCAGCTTTCCACCGGTTCCCCGATCATGCCAACAAGACGTTCTTTTGAAACCCAGCCTCCATCATGAAGAAAGCTCGAAATCTCTGAAACATCGAGATCCATTCTCTTCAACCTGAAAATGTTCCTGATATTTTCTGCATCTATCTTTCCTCTAAGCCAATCTTTAACAGCATGGACACCTGTTTTTTCAGAAATTGTCCTGAGCTGGCTGAATAAAAGATTGTCAATTGATTTTTCAATTTCAAGAAGATCATGGCTCTGTTCCCAGCTGAGAATAGCCCTGGGCAATTCAGTATGCAGACCATATGGCAGAAAACGATAGTCTTCACTTTCAATTGCAAGGATCAAATCATCGGTATCAATGCTGCCGAGATTTGTCAATAGTTCGAAACGTCTTTCTCCTCCCTGTTTAAGGAGTATCTGGCTTTTCAGAAGGACCTTAACGTTGTGAAAGTCATACGGCAGTCGGAAAAGTTCGACAAGCTGCTGATCCGGAACGAATTTGGAAAGTTCGGAATAGACATAGTCAAGTTCTGCCTCTATAGCCTTGTCAAACTCGGAATTTGATTTAAGATCCATAAGCCATGAAGAATATGGGGTCTCTCCCAGTACTTTCATAGCGCTGTCAAGGTCTTCAGAATCAATTAACCTCTGCAGCACGCTGTCATCAAGGAGACGATTCTCCATCGCTCGCAGTCGCGCAACCGTATATCCATAACGCTCTGCAAGGATCATGCTGCCACCTCCTCCACTACGCCGAGAGCAGCCGTTTGACAACGTCTGCCTCTAAATCTTCTCTGATCCAGTTCAAGAGCATCTCAAATGAACAGTTCGTCGAAATGTTCTCATTCCTCAGCACGAATCCTCCAGATATGGGTAGTTTATCCTTGGATAAAACCAGTTTTTTGCCTTTTTTCTCGTTGTAGGTGTTTACCCATTCTTTGGTTATCTTCTTTTCAGATTCACCGAGGAGGATCTCTTCCTGTCCAGTTTCAACAGCCTGATCAAGCAAGGCTTCGACGAAACCCAGATATTTGTCTTTTGACAGTGAGGTCAGACTTTTGAGTGCTTCATCAAAAGCATTTTGTATCAATGACTGTTTCACTCCAAGCTCTATCTTTTCAACATCAAGCTTGGCAACGATCTCACGTCTGTTCAGGATTTCGGGCTTTTCCTTGTTGAATCTTTCTTTATAAAAATCCTTAATCTCCTGAATCCGGGAATCTGTTTCCTTATTTATTTCGTCCGCCTGTGCTTTGGCATTTTCAATTATCTGTTCAGCCTCAGCATTTGCATCAGCCTGTATTTTATTTTTGATATCAGCCAAAGACATTATTTGTTCACCTCAAAAAAAGTATTTATATCTGGATACCATTAAGAAGAATGATGCTCATCAAAAGTGCAAAAACTGCATATGTTTCAACCATTGCGGGGAGGATAACTGCTTTACCAGTTTCCTCAGGTCTTTTTGCGATCATCTGTATACAGGCAGCCGAGGTCTTACCCTGAGCTATACCTGAAAAGTATCCGGCTATGGCTATTGGAAGGCAGGCAAAGAAAACGCCAAGTCCCTGCCATACGCCAACTTCAAGACCATCGCCACCACCAAGTAGACCAACCTTCAAAATGGCAAAAAAGGCAATAAGAAGACCATATATTCCCTGGGTTCCAGGAAGGGCCTGAAGAAGAAGAACAAGTCCAAATTTCCCCGGATCCTCAGTCATAACACCTGCTCCTGATTCTCCTGCAACACCAATTCCAATAGCTGATCCTGAACCTGCAAGTCCTGCGGCCAGTGCCGCACCAAGTACTGCTAACATTATTCCGAGAAGATCCATAGTGTTAAACACTCCCCTCAATTGATTAAAGATTTTTTCTTAAATAGTTGTTCCGCTAGTATCTTCCACAATATCAACATAGTTTGTATTGTAGCCAAGAGGTTCGAAACTTCGACCTCCTCCAGTATAGAACTTGCTGAAAAACTCTACATATTGAAGCCTGAGTGAATGAACAAAAGCTCCAAGCACATTAACAGCAAGACTGAACAGATGGCCTCCAAGACAAAGAACTATTGCCATAACCCATCCAATAACTGGAATATCGGTAACAAGACCTGACAACATGTTGATAATCATTGCAACTGCAGACGTCGCAAGCCCTAAAGCAAGCAATCTGCTGTAACTCAGTATATCTCCGAGGTAAGAAGTAACGTTATAGAGACTCAATACTCCAGAAAGACCTTTTTGGAGAAAGCTTTCTTTTTCCCTTCCCTGGGTAAAAATAAGAATTCCAGCTCCAGCCATAGCTAAAAGCTTTCCAATTAGACTGTAAGATTCGGGGATAGCATTACTGGCAGCTCCACCAAATACCATCAGTCCAATGAGAAAGACTATCCAGCCACCCTGATCTCCGAATGCCCCGATATAATCTCCTCTTCGGATGCAACAGTAAAAGGCTGCACCAAGTCCAAAAAGAACCTGAATAACTCCAAGTGCAAGAGATATACCGAGGAAGGTCATTGGATCGTTCATGGGATCAAGAATAACCGGTAGATTCTTTAGAGGCTGTAGATATTGCAAAAAGGGAAATGCGTCGATCATATCACCAAACCAGCTTCCGGTAAGAGATCCTACAATCACGGAAGCAAATCCTGAAAAGACAAAAAGCATAAAGAATTGTTTCATTCCTCCTGGCATTTTCCTGAATTTCTTTACAAAGAACAGGAAAAATGCCAAAGTTACAAGACCATATCCAACATCACCAAGACACATTCCAAAGAAAATAAAATAGAAAGGTGCTAGTAAAGGTGTCGGATCCAGAGAACCATATTTCGGAGGTCCATAAAGTTTCGTAAGTGATTCAAAAGGTGAAATCCACTTTGAATTCTGCATCAGAGTTGGTGGTTCATCTTCCTCTTCAGGTTCGCTTGATACAATTTCCGTCAAATGATCATAGGACGCGAGTTTTGCTTCGATCTCATCAAGTTTTTCTTCGGGTACCCATGCTTTAATTATTACGACCTGGTCAGTGTATTCTCCATCTTGTAGAACTTCTTCCCTGGAACGAAGGAGAGACCAGTAATCGCTTAAAGCCCTTACGGCAGGGACCCAGTCAGTTGCTACCTTAGCAACTTCTTTTTCAATAGTTCTTTCCTCTTTTTTCAGTTCCTGCATTCTTCTGTCAAGTTTTTTTGATTCAACAGGTACTATGTCTTTAAGGTCTGGTGAAACTTCGATCCTGGAAATGCCAAAATTTGAACAAATCTCAAGAGCACGGGCCTGAACTCCCCTGAAATAGAACAACGCAACCCATGTTTCCCTGTCTTTTTCATCTGGAGGAACCACGAAAACTTCAGCATCAGGTCCAAGTTCACCCCTTATAGCTTCCTGCCACTCCTCAAGCTGACCAACAGCGATGGTCCCTAAAAATCCTCCAGTTGTTTCAGTTCCTGAAGAAAGGAACTCAAGGGGATACTCAAGATTACCAAGTTTTTCCAACATTTCCTGGTTCCCACTTATGCGGGAAAATTCTGAACGGATTTCCACGAGTCTTCTTTCAAGCTTTCTCATATCTTCAGAAAAAGAGACTATGTCAACTTCACTTGAGAGGTTTGTAAGCTCCGTTAAAGACATGGAAGGTTTTTCGCCAAGAGCTCTGGAAATTGAACTTATCGGATCCTGATAGTAAGGTTCCAGGAAACGAAGCAAAAAACGACCTTCACTAAGGAAGGTATCCAGTTCCTGCAATCTGCCACTTGTCTTTTCGTTACTGTTTTCTTCCTCACAGGATATTATTTCAAAACATCCAGTTTCCTGAAGGGAAGCAACTAACGAATCTGTGACAGAATTGTGGACATAAAGTTCAAGCTTGTTAATTTTAGCTACGCCCATACCTCGCCATCACCTCTTCCGCAATCCAGGCACCAGTAGACTTAACCTTATCCTTGTGCTTTTTTTCAAGGGATTGGGCATCTGTCTTTCCATCGGACACTATTTTCTGTGCTTTTTTCTCTGCCTGTTCTTCAACCTTTGAAATCTGATCCCGGTAATTTCGAAAGGCTTTCTGTTTAGCCTCTTTTTCCTTTTTTTCGGACTCGTTCCGGGCATCTGAAACTATTTTTGCTGCTTCACTTTTGGCTTCAGCTACGGTTTTCTTTGATTCTGCTTCAACTTCCTTTATCTCTTCTGCAAGGTTTGTACTCATCAGTCCACCCCCCTTCAATAAACTTCATTATGGATCTGCACTTCAATTGATAACCAACAATAGAGCAAAAGCCTGAATAATTCTAATACGCCGCAATTAAGGTGTCAAACAGCGTTCAAAATGGCTTGTACGAAAAAAGAATATTTTCACAATTCATTTAATAATATCTACAGCTGTTATTTTTGCCTCAAATCACTGCAAAAGGTGACAAAAGGAAAAATTATAAATAGTAATTTATTAAATTTTATAAACTTTTACTATATATAAAAAAAGAGTCTAAATTTCAAATATGAAAAATAGACTCTTTTAAAAACTGATTACAAAATAACCTGTAACAACATGAAATATGGAGCGGACAACGGGATTCGAACCCGCGACCCTTAGCTTGGGAAGCTAATGCTCTACCAGCTGAGCTATGTCCGCTTCTGAGGA
>CAZFJG010000003.1:0-15408 GCA_964519285.1 uncultured Synergistales bacterium
GACGATGATGATGCAGCACCTGTGACAGATGACGATGACGACGATGCAGCACCAGCGCCGAACCCGACCGATGACGACGACAGCGGTCTGACAAGCAGCAGCAGTGGATGTAACGTAGGAATGGGCGGAGCTATTCTGTTCCTGCTTGCACCTCTTGGACTGCTCTGGTTCAAAAAGTTCTAAGATAAGTTAAAGTAACAACGGAGAGGGGAGAGATCCCCTCTCTTTTTTTGAATTTATGATTGACTTATTATATTAATTGATGTATAAATAGCATTGAATAAGAGTTTGTTGTCTTCGAAAAGGCAAAGCCATCGAAAGATGGCGACGCAAAACTACGGGTCTAAAACCGAAAGGTCATGGCTGCCGTGTTGCCGAAAAGCTTGAGTTTGCTGTTGGGCTCCGGTGTTTTGCGCCGGAGTTTTTTTATTGTTTGAAACTTTGAAAATCAGTCTGGCAGGTGCTCCTGTATTCTATTATTTCTACTTTAATAATTAAACGTTTCCATTTCTTCCTTCCTCTGTCATCTTTACCTCGTTCCCGGAATACTTGCATAATCTATATCATTGAAGCAAAAGCTTGATACCCTTCAGCGGGAAAAGCGAAATGTGTTTATTTTCTTTTTTACGATATTCTTTTGATATTCACAGGACATTCTTATGTTTATTGTTGGAGCACCTGTTTTTTGTTTCCTGGTGTTTTGTTCTGTAAAAAGGTTATTTTGATTTCAGGATCTGGCTTCGTTTTTTTCTGCGAAGTCCTGTTGGTTTTTATTTTAGAAAGGTTACAAGTTAAAAAAAGTAAACTGACAAAATAATAAATCTCAAGATCGAAAAGGCAAAGCCATTGAAAGGTGGCGGCGCAAAGCTGCGGGTCTAAAACCGAAAGGTCATGACAGCCGGGTTGCCGAAATCACATCTGTTACATTTCGTGCTTACTCTGGCTCATGCAGGACCTGCAGGCATTTTAGGAGGTGCACGAAGTGCAGATGAAAAAAAGTGTTATAGTGTTCTTGATCTCAGTTATGGTAGTATTTGCCTCTTACCCTGCTGTGGCAGGGACTCTGTCGGTAAATGTTACAGACCTCGAAAGTATAACCCACGAAATAACCCGGGATGGAAGGATCATTTTTAACGGTCCTGAAATAAGGTTTCTGTCCCTTCCGGGAGAACCAGACCTTCCCTATAGATCTGTTAAGATCCTTCTTCCGCCACAGGCTGATACAACTACTCTCGAAGTTTCAGTTAATGTTTTGACGGAAAGTTCCGTTATCTCCAATGTCGACGTAGCCCCGGTAATGCCTCCTGTTACAAAAAAAGTTTCTGTTGCCGGAGAATCCTGGACTGATAGAGGAAATGGACTATCACTGCTTAACACAGATATATACGGCAGGGATGAACTCTTTCCTGCGGACTGGATCAAAACACCAGTGGCGGGGCAGATCCGTCAGATGAAGGTTGTGGAAATTCCCCTTTGTCTTTACCGATATAATCCTGTGAAAAGGGAATTGTACAAGTTGTCTGGTGCAGTCATAAACGTTGATTATGATAGTGTTTCCAACTATTTATCTTCCTCGGTTTTTCCGAGCGGTAGGGATAGGATTGCTTCTGCAATGGCCAGAAAGACCGTCGCTAACTTCGACAGTATGGCTGGATCTTACGGTATTCTGCCTTCCGATGAATTGAGGTCCAGTACAGCAGATTCCACAGGCTATGCAATAATTACGACTTCGGAAATTATTCAGAAGTCGTCAAAACTCCAGAATTTTATTGAATGGAAAATTATGAATGGCTACAATGTTCACCTCGTAAGTGAAAATGAATGGGGCGGTGGTTCAGGAGACAGCGCTGCAGAAAATATAAGAGGATGGTTGAAAAACAACTATCTCGATCTTGATCTCAAATACGCGTTGTTGATCGGAAACCCCCATCCAGAGAACGGAAATGTACCGATGAAAATGACCTGGCCAAGGAAAAATGCTGAAGAATACACAGAAACCGATGATTTTATCCAGTCCCCTACGGATCTGTATTATGCTGATCTTAACGGAAACTGGGATCAGGATAATGACGGGTACTACGGAGAAGGCGATGACGACCTCTCGGGTATAGATTTCAACTGGGATATTTATGTGGGAAGAATTCCTTTTTACGGCAGTTTTTCAGTTCTTGATTCCATACTGCTCAAAACAATGAGCTACGAGAATCAGTCGGAAGAAATGGCACAGTGGAGAAAAAATGTACTTCTTCCAATGGTTCCAAGTGATCCCGAAACTTTCGGTTATCATCTTGGAGAGGCAATAAAGGATGACTTACTTCCCGAGGACTGGAGTTATTACAGGATCTACGAGAAGAACTACGATGGGCTTGAACCTGCAGTCGAGAAAACCCCCTCTACTGTGGATAATGTCAAGACAGCATGGAATAACGGAAACTATGGTTCTGTTGTATGGTGGACTCATGGCAGTTCCACAAGTGCCGATGATGTAATGGATTCAGGAACTGCTTCAAGCCTTGACAACAGTCGACCTTCTGTGGTTTTCCAGGTTTCGTGTCTAAACGGTTATCCAGAAGTGCAGGATAACCTTTCCTTTGCCCTTCTGAAAAACGGAGCAGTTGCTTCAGTTGGAGCGAGCAGAATATCCTGGTACCAAAGCGAACAGACCTCCTTCGGCAGGAGCTTTTCGAATGCAGATATTGCTTACAGGTTCACCAGTGGATTTGTGAAAGAGGGTATGACTACAGGAGAGGCTCTTTTTTCAAGTAAAGCAACAAAGCCCGGTATCCCGGAATGGTGGATGAACTACACTGATTTTAACCTTTATGGCGATCCTTCACTTATTATTCTCGACAGGCCTGATGTTGATCTTACTGCTGTGAGGGGAAGGATAGTACAGAATGATGGCAACCCTCTTCCAGGAGCTACTGTTACAGTAGAGGGAGAGCTTGCCAAAAGGGTTGTAAGCACTGGTCTGGACGGATCTTTCTACACTGAGGTCCTTTCGGGAGCATATGAGGTATTTGCCCAGAAAGACCAATGGAATATTAATCCTGATATACTTAGTGTCAATGTTAATGGTCAGGAAGTATATATAGAAGGGTTTGTAGCCGTTCCTCAAGAAAAAACTTCAACTACTGAAGATTCTGTAACTGCCACGTCTGGTGGTGGAGGCGGCGGTGGTTGTAATATGGCCCATTACCATCTGTCAGGGCTGATTCTTCTTCTACCCCTTTTAGTCCTTGCTTCGGGGAGATTGCTGAAACGTAAATAGATACAATTTTATGATTGCTCCTGGGGAGGAAAAATACCTCAGGAGCAGAAAAACTTTAATATCCCCAAGTTCCTTCGTTACAGTTTTTCGTTACTTTATGATTGCTTATCAAGGTAGTTTTCTTTTCATTACTGCAAAGGTCGGGTGATAGTCATGCATAAAGAACATTGTCAGTTCAGGGATGAAGTCGTTCTAAAGGTATCCATGGCATTTTCAAGAATTCTTAAAACTCTTTTTATACTCAGGAAATGGAAGTATATCCTTGAAGATAAGACAGTCAAAAACACAGTTTCTTCTTATCTCTATTCCTGCGAGGAACCTTTCTGGCAGGCTGTTCTTACTTCAGGTTCTTCCGTGTCTTCTGTCGAGAAAGCCAGGGATATTGTAAGGTCCATTGATGAAAGACTGGGAATAAGGGATCTTCCCCGTATGGAACTGGTGAGGATATTTTCTTCTCCTGAAGCTCTAAGGAACCAGGTCAGAAACAGAAGTGACTTATCTGAAGGCAGAGGAAATAATAACGGGAAAAAGGGTCAAAAAAGTATGGTTGCTACAGAGGTCTCAAGGTCGTTAAAGGAGAGATCCGAAGACAGGAAAAAAGATACCGCCGGGAACGAAAAGGGGTTGCCCAGGATCGGAAACAGAACAAGGGTCTACAGCTCCAGTCTTACCAGGGAACAGTTTCGGGACAGAATAAGTTACTGGGCTTCCCACAGGGATGATCTTTACGAAAGATAACTGCAGGACATGATCGTTAATTCTTCTGGACTATATTGAAGTAAAGGCTGCTATGGTATTTAAAGGCAGCCTTTACTTTTGGAGATCTTTTGATACTTAACTAAGGCTCAAAGTACTGGTATGCTATTGTCATTACTGTAAAATGATCTTATCGTTCATTCCGGAGGTGTTGTATATAATGTCTGAGATAAGGAATATCGGGATATTGACAGCAGGAGGCGACTGCGGCGGTCTTAACGCTGTAGTTATGGGTGCTGCCAACATGGCTGTGAAATATGGGATCGGGGCATATGTAATTCATCACGGATATGCTGGTCTGTACAACCTCGTCGATGCTGATCATCTCGTAAGGCTCGATAAAAACAGGCTGGAAGGAGTTACATCCTTTCTTGCCGGTTCAGAAGCCGGTCACTCAAGGGTTAAAATTGCAAAGATCCAGGATGATGCGAAATACGAAAGAATACTGGCAGGCTTGAAAAAGTTCAATATCGATGCACTTGTCATCTCCGGGGGAGATGACACCGGAAGCGTTATGGTGGATCTTGCTGAACATGGGGTTCCCTGTGTACATGCTCCTAAGACAATGGATCTGGATCTGCAGACCTATTCCGTGGGCGGTGATTCCGCTGCCAACAAGATAGCCAAGTATGTCAGGGATATACAGACTACCGGAAAGACCCATAACAGAGTAATGATAGTAGAGGTTTTCGGTCGGTATACCGGCCACACAGCCTTTCGGGGAGGTATCGGAGCAGATGCGGACTGTATTCTTATTCCCGAGATCCCAGTGGATTTCGATGCAGTTTACAGACATCTGAAAAAAATATACCTGAGAAGAATAGCTGATAGCGATGTTCACGCCGGAACATACACTATAGTAGTGGCAGAAGGTCTTACAGACGCTGCCGGAAAACATCTGACAGATGATGCGTCAGGTTCGGATGCCTTTGGCCACAAGCGCCTGTCAGGTGCAGCGAGATATGTAAGGGACCAGATCGAGAAAAGGATGAAATCAGATCAGGACATTAAGGAAATGCTGTTGAAAAGCGGAATGTTCGTTCCCGGGCAGTTCGAGATACCCGAGATTCGGGAAGTTGTTCCAGGTCATCTTGTGCGGTCTGGGGGAACAACAGTATATGATGTTAGCTTTGGCAAGCAGATAGGAGCTGCATCCGTTATTCTTCTGAAAAATGGTCTGAAAGGAGTTACTGTCTTCGATGTAGACGGCGCAAAGATAAGTTATCTTCCCACAAAAAAAGCCATCGAAAGAAGATATGTGGATCTCGATATGGTTGCTTTCTATGAACAGCTTGGGATATGTTTTGGAAGGGAGCCAATAGAATACAGGCCAACCTTTTACGAGATGCAGGATGAGAAGATAGTGAGATATTTCTGATCAGGTGAATGTCATATGAAGTAATCCTCAATTATTTTTTCGGGAGGGATGGTAATGGTATATAAAGTCGTTATTATAAGACACGGAGAGAGTGAATGGAACAAGGAGAACCGTTTTACAGGTTGGACCGATGTCGATCTTTCCCCAAAGGGGTTAGAGGAAGCCAAAAGAGGAGGATCTCTTCTTAAAGAAGAAGGTTATTCCTTTGATGTGGCCTATACTTCTGTTCTGAAAAGGGCGATCAGAACTCTTTGGATAGTTCTGGACGAGATGGACCTTATGTGGATCCCTGTCTATAAATCCTGGAGGCTTAATGAAAGACATTACGGAGATCTGCAGGGTTACAATAAAAAGGAGATGGCCAAAAAAGTCGGCGAAGATCAGGTTCTGATCTGGAGAAGAAGTTACGATACTCGCCCTCCTGCTCTGGAAGAAAGTGACGAAAGGTATCCTGGAAAGGATCCCCGTTACAGTTCTCTCGACAAAAAGGACCTTCCGGCAGTTGAGTGTCTTAAGGATACTGTTTCCAGGTTCGTTCCTTACTGGGAAAATGAAATAGTTCCTGCAATCCGTTCAGGCAGGAAAGTCCTGATCTCCGCACACGGAAACAGTATCAGGGCATTCGTGAAATATATTGACAATGTAAGTGATGAAGAAATAGTAAAACTTAACATTCCTACAGGAGTTCCCCTGATCTATGAGCTTGATGAGAACATGAAACCCCTGAAACATTACTACCTGGGAGATTCTGAAGAGATAGCAAGGGCCGAGGCGGCTGTTGCCAGGCAGGGCAGTTCTGAAAACAGGAAGTAGTAATCTGCCGCATATGCCCGAAGGTTTTTCCTGCTTTGGAGATCCCTTTGGGCATTATTTTTTATGAGGATTTCAGAGGAGAGTGTTTTCAATGCAAAGTGGCTATTACGGTTACAGAAGGAGAAGAAGGTCTCCCTTTTTCATAATAGTAGCGGTTTTGATCCTCCTCGCAGGAGCAGCAGGATACTGGTTCTTGAACAGTTCCTCCGGAGGACAGGAGGGCACTTCAGGTAAAGAAGTAAGGTCCGCAGAAATGGCTCCTGAACCGGATATAGATGATCTGATACTGCGGAAAGACCGTGAAGAATCAAATTACTGGTTGCTTGTTGATAAAAGTAATTTTGAGATCTATCTTTACAAGGGCAGCAAACTGGAAAAGAGATATCCAGTGGCTGTCGGTCTTGTCTCTGGAGACAAGGAAGAGCCCGGTGACAACAAGACTCCTGAAGGCACTTTTACTGTAAAGAGCCTGGAGGACTCAAGGCATTGGGTCTATGATTTCGGAGACGGAAAAGGGCCCATCGAAGGAGCTTTCGGCCCATGGTTCATCCGTCTCGAGACGGGGTGGGAGGGCATAGGAATACATGGGACCCATGATCCGGGTTCAATGGGGACAAGATGCACGGCAGGATGTATAAGGATGGAGAATGAAGCATTGCTTGACGTCTTATCATTCATCGATGAAGGATCTACTGTAATAATAAGAGATTAATTCCAAATCGGATTATTCTGGTGTTGTAGTCGATCTTTCAGGGTTGTCATTTACCTGTAAAGGAGTATACTGTGTGCTTTATGCAGGAGTGATATCAATTGGAGATAAAAGGCTGGATCACAGTAGCAGTATTTATTGTTGCGATAGCAATGATAGCAAGAGGTTCTCTCAAGAGATCAACATCCACCTTGCTGGCAGCTTCCACCTTGCTGTTCTTCAAGGTAATACCGGCAGATATAGGTTTTGGATATATCGATTTCAATACCATTGGATTGCTGATGGGAATGATGATCATTGTTGGAGTTCTTTCGAGAACGGGTCTTTTCGAGTTCATTGCAGTAAAGACCATAAAGCTTACCCAGGGGAAGGGATATCTTCTCCTTTTTGCCATTATTTTTGTAACGGCAGGCCTTTCAGCATTTCTTGATAACGTTACCACAGTACTACTGATCAGTCCTGTTATACTCTCCCTTACTGATCTTCTCGGGCTGAACCCTGTTCCGTACCTGGTAAGCGAAGCTTTAGCTTCCAATATCGGAGGTGCGGCCACGCTTATCGGCGACCCACCCAATATTATTGTTGGTTCTTATGCAAATTTTTCCTTTATAGATTTTATTATCAATATGTCACCAGTTGCTGTAATTACGCTTATAGCTGGTGCTGCTTTTATGGGTTGGTGGTTCAGAAAAGATATTTTTACCACCGTGGACATGGGAGACCGCCTTTCAGAAGTTGACGAGGGAAAGCTAATCAAGGACCCGGCGTTGATGAAAAAGGCCCTTCTGGCAATAACCGCAGTTCTTGCAGCTTTTACAGTCCATCACATACTGCATCTCGAAGCCTCGGTGATCGCTCTCTTTGGAGCAGCACTCCTTCTGGCCCTGATTCCTGTTTCTGGACCGGAGATCGTTCATAAGGACATTGAGTGGCCCACACTTGTCTTTTTTGGCTCACTTTTTATTATGGTAGGTGCCCTCAAGGAAACAGGAGTTATTATAGCAATTGCGGATCTTCTGACCACTATCCTGGTGGGGCACAAACTTCTCGCAATTATAACAGTATTGTGGTTTTCGGCGCTGGCAAGTGTCTTTATCAACCCTGTTGCTTTTACCGCACTTTTTGTACACGTAGTATCGGAGATGTCCCTATCTCTTGGTATGGAATCAGAACCTCTTTTCTGGGCCCTGGCAATGGGTTCATGTTTTGGAGGAAACGGCAGTTACCTTGGAGCTACTGCAAATGTAGTGCTGTCGGATATAGCAGAAAGAAGCGGCCATCCCCTTTCCTTTACATATTTTATGAAGATAGGGTTGAGGGTTGTTCTTATTTCTCTTGTAATATCCACCATCTTCCTGACGGTAAAATATTACGGTATTTAACGTAAATAAAACAGGATGATATTTTCACGTTACTGCTGATATACTTTGTGTTAGAAAGAAATGGTATAGTTGGAAGTGCAATGTATCTGATCAAGTGAGACTACCTTTTTTGAGGGAGGATTGGAAATGCGAGTTGGAGACCTTATGGACAGGGATCTTACAGCGATTCTTGAGAGTTGCCCCGTTGGTCGTGCCATTAGAATTCTGCATATTCACAGAATGTCCGGATTGCCTGTTGTGGATGAAGACAACCACGTAAAGGGCTTTATCAGTGAAAAGGATATTGTTAAAGCGGCACTGCCCAGGTATATGAATATGCTTACAGATTCTTCCTTTCTTCCTGATTACGGGCAGTTCAGAAAACACCTTGTCCAGATAAGCGATGAACCAATTGAAAAACACATGATAAAGGATGTAATAACCTTCAACGAAGACGACAGCGATTTCAGTGTGGCGAGCATTGTTTTAAAGAAGAACATCAAGCTGGCTCCAGTCCTGAGAGACGGAATAATGGTAGGTGTTATAAGCAGGACCCATCTGCTTGAGCATATGTTGCAGGAAGAGGACATAGAGGACGATTCTATCTTTGAGGATATGTAGGTTTAAAAGAGAACTATCCTGATTTCAAATAAAGAACGGAGAGCCTGATCATGCACTCAAAATATATAACCAGGGTTATTGATAATAAAGATCATGCCCTGTATTTGCTGGATCTCCCACTTGATGAAAAGGGCTACAGGTTTTTTCTTACCTCCTGGCTGATAATAGATAGACAGAAAATGGTAAATCTTCTTGTTGATACCGGTCCTGCTTCGACAGTAGATATTCTTTTTGATTCTCTGAAAAGGATAGGAGTTAAAAAACTTGATGCTGTATTGCTAACTCACGTACACCTTGATCATGGTGGTGCATCGGGACATGTTATGCAGGAATTTCCTGATGCATATATGGTGGTTTCGAGCAAAGGAACAAAGCATCTTGCAGACCCGTCAAGACTGTGGCAGGGAAGTATTGCAACTCTCGGGGAAGAAAAGGCCCTGAGCTATGGCAAAATGATCCCTGTAGGACCTGACAGAATAAACGTATTTCCAGTAACGCAGGATCTTCCTCTTGAGATCATAAAAACTCCCGGTCACGCATCACATCACATTTCTTTTATATACGGACCTTTTCTTTTTCCAGGTGAGGCTGCCGGAGCCCAGATTCCTTTCATGAGAGGTTCTGAAAGATCACAGAAGGTATGGACTTTGGAACCGGAAGGAGATATTCCTTATCTCAGGCCTGCTACACCCCCTCCGTTCTATTTTGATACTACTTTAGGTTCAATAGATGGGCTCCTGACAGGAAGTGATCCTTCTGCACTGCTTTGTTACGCTCACTATGGATATTCAGAAAAAACACTTGAGATGCTTCAAAGTTCAAAAAAACAGCTCATGCTCTGGCGGGATATTATTTCCTCCTATGTATCCGGAGTTGGATTAAAAAAAGAAAACGAGATAGAAGATATTATTTTCAGAGAATTACTCGAGAAGGATCTCCTGCTGAAAAATTTCCCCAGGCTGAAAGAGGAAATACAGCAGAGAGAAGAGTATTTTCTTCACAACAGTATAAGAGGTTTTCTCAGGGGCCTTTCAAAAGAGAGATGAAAGGAAGTTCCTGGCAGAGGAGTTATGAAGCGGATCTTTTTTTTGAGGTTGATTGCATGAAAACAATAGGTATTGATCTTGGAGGGCATAAAATTCTTGGAGCATGCGTCGAGAAGGGAAAAATACTGAAAAAAGACCAGGTGACAACACCAGGAGCAAGAGATCCTGAAACAGTTGTAGAAGCTGTGGTGGAACTGGTGAGAAGCCTGGACCCCTCAGGTAGGATCTCCGGTGTGGGAATAGGAATTCCCGGAATGCTCGGTCCTGAAAGACAGAGGGTTTTGAAAATGCCGAATTTCCCTGCCTGGGAAAATGTAAAGATTAAGGACCTTTTCGTTTCCAGACTGAATGTTGACGTGAGGATAGAGAATGATGCCAATTGCTATGCTCTTGGAGAAGGTCTTTCGGGACAGGCCAGGGGAGTGTCCGATTACGTTGTTTTTACTCTTGGAACGGGTATCGGAGGTGGAATCGTTATCAATGGAAAGCTTTTGACCGGTGCTCATGGTATGGCAGGAGAACTTGGACATATTGCAGCTGGAGATTTCGACCGGAAATGCGGATGTGGTGCATTTGGTCATATAGAACCAGAAACTGGAGCAGACGGTATAGAGAAAAAAGCAGCATCTTTGGGACTTGTTCCCTATATTCCCAGTTTATGGGAAGAAAGAGCCAATTATCCTCAAAAGAAGATCTGGGACGAAGCTCTGCACTCTTTGGCAAGGGGAATTGTATCTATCTTACACATACTGGATCCTCAGCTTGTGATCCTGGGGGGCGGCATAAGTCGATCACCAGAGCTCAGGGAAGAGCTTGAAAAGTTTATTGATGTCTACCTCAGTCCAGCCTTCAAGGGTAAAACAGAACTTAAGATAAGTGATCTGGGCAATGATGCTGCAGTAATTGGTGCAGCTTCCCTTGTGAGGTAATCGAATTTTTTGGTTTTCCCTTTTATTTTGAATCCTCTTTGGAATTATAGTTATATGTAAGACCCTGAAATTCCTCGGGTTTTACCCTGCTTCTAAGAACAACTGAGGAGTCGTCCATTTCCACAGAATGTAGTTGAAGGGGGAATATAAATTTGGAAAGGTCCAGTATAGGCTGGATCTTAGAGATTGCTTTTTCCGTCAGACCCTCAGGAAGACCTACACGATTAACTGAGACACTGTAGTTTTCAAGCCATATCTGCTGTTTATTTACTATGCCAAGTTCACCTGTTATTTCGATCAATATGTCAAATCTAAACATAAGCACCCTGGCGAGGTAATAACCCCTTGCAACCAAACCTTTCTCTGTAAAATCAAGGTACAGATCATGCCAGCGTTCTTCCTCTCCAAATTCCTGTTGGAGCAGGGAACTGTTTATGTCCTCTTCTTTTAGCCTTCCCCATGCTTTTACATGAAGTATCTCTTCCATATCCACAGGTTTTTCAGTCCATGACGAGGGTGTAGTGAATTTGATGCCGTGAGCTTCAACTTCAAGCTCTGCTATTCTGACTCCACCGATAAGAGGTCTGCTCAGTTTCAGGTAGAGACGATGAACTCTTCCTTCGTCGTCCGGCTCTTCGCTTAAGACCATTTTCATGCTTTCTGGATTAAGGTTCTCTGCGAACTCTCTTGCCAGTCGTTCTCCCCGAGACTCAGTGATATTGCTGGAAATATCACCTGATACGTTCCCAAATACAGGTATAGAAAGTACCAGCAGTAAAATGATTGATAAAGCAGGAATTCCAAGTTGTTTTTTCATTTGATGCCTCCTGGATAGAAATTGATAATTAACCAGTTTAATCGCGAAAATGTTTTTACTCAAGCCTTATTAAGTTGAATATTCCGTTTCTATTTCGTTAATTTTGTGCATAAGATGTTCCCATTTTTCCATAAGTTCTAACAGTTTCTCTTCGTTCTCTTTTCTTCCTATAATGATCTTTGTCGTCAGTTCTGAATCTGAAAGGGTTTCTCTGTCGCAGAGTTCCCTGTCAGCATTTTCTATGGCCTTTTCCAGTTCTGATATTTTTTCTTCCACTGATTCAAGTTCTGCCTTTACCGATCTTTTTGCCCTGTAGATACGGTTTCTGTGTTCTGCTTCTTCCTTTTTTCTTTTCTTGTATTCTGATGTAGAAGAGCCTTTGCTGTCCAATAGAGATCCTTCTTCCTGGCATGATTCCAGTTCCTTTCTTTTTTCCACGAAGTAAGAATAGTTTCCTGGATAATCCCTTATCCTTCCTTCTCTTATCTCAATAACCCTTCCCACGAGCTGGTCAAGGAAGAATCTGTCATGGGAGACAAGAAGAACAGTGCCTTCATACTGTTTAAGTGCTTCAAGAAAGATCTCCTTTGTCTTGATGTCAAGGTGGTTGGTGGCCTCATCCAGAACAAGGAAATTTGATTCCTGGAGAAGTACCTTGAGAAGGGCAAGTCTTGATTTTTCACCGCCTGACAGAACTCCTGTTCTCTTTTGTATCTGGTCATCTTGAAATAGAAAAGCTCCCAGGAGGTTTCTTTTGTGCTGGGCAGGCAGCTCGCCACATCTGTTAACTTCTTCCCAGATAGTATTGTCGTAGTTAAGATTGGTGGAACTCTCCTGTGAAAAGTAGGCACATTTTACATTATGACCAGTTTTGATGTACCCTTCTGAAGGTTCTTCCTTGCCGCTTATCAGTCTCAGGAGAGTTGATTTACCTGCTCCGTTCACTCCTACAAGGGCCACTTTTTCTCCCCTGTAAAGAGAAAAACTGATGTTGCTGAATATTTCTCGATTGTCGTATGATTTTGCAACTTCTACTGATTTAAGAACTTCGTGTCCACTTCTCGGGACTTCAGGGAATTTTATTGCAGCTTCAGATCTGTTGATCTCGATCTCGTTAAGAATTTCCATCTTTTCGAGTTTCTTTACCCTGCTTTGGACCTGTGATGCTTTTGAGGCCTTATATCTGAACCTTTCGATGAACTCGCGGTCTTTGTCGATCTCTTTCTGCTGTTTTTTTATGTTGTGGTTTCGGATATCTATGCGTTTTTCCCTTTCTTCAAGAAAGGATGAGTAGTTTCCCTTATGTATGTAAAGACCTGCCGGGCCAAGTTCACCCGTTTCTGTGACCATTTTGTCCAGAAATCTTCTGTCGTGGGCAATTACTACCATTGTCCCGGTAAAATTATCAAGCCAGTTTTCAAGCCATTCCATGCTCTCACTGTCGAGATGGTTGGTAGGTTCGTCCAGAAGAAGAATATCAGGAGAGCATAAAAGTACTGATGCAAGGATCAGCCTCATTTTCCATCCCCCGGAAAATTCACGGCAGTTCCTCAAATGATCATTATCTTCAAATCCCAGTCCGTTCATGACCTTTCGGGCCTTACCCTCGAAGGCATATCCATCTTTTATTTCAAATTCATGCTTTAAATTCTCATATTTACGGACAAAGTTATGCAGAGGTACATTCGTCTTTGCCCTGGCTTCAATGAGTTCATGCAAATTTTCAAGTTCGGTTTCAACCTTGCTTAATCCAGTTTTATCTTTTAAAAAGGAGATAACGTCGGTGTTTACCATCTGGTCTGTCATCTCCTGTGGGAGATATCCTATTTTAAGACATGATGGTACTGTAACTGATCCTGATTCCGGGATAATCTGTCCTGTCACGACCTTCAGGAGGGTTGATTTGCCTGCACCATTATCTCCGGCTATGGCAGCCCTTGTACCATGGCTGATATTCCATGAAAGATTGCTTATTATTGTGTTGCCGCCCAGTCTTACTGTGAGGTCCTGAATTGAAATCATGCAGATCCTTCCTGTTTTTTTCGTTTAAGAAATATTATGCTCGCACGGTATTATACATGACAGAACAAAAGTATTCAGCGTAATAAGGAAAAGATGCTATCATAAAAAACAGGTTATCCGGAAATCTTAGTGATGAACCTGCAAAGGAGAACTGATAAAAATGCTTGATAATGAGCGATCTCAAATAGTCGCTTACTGTACAAAGATGGTCTCAAGGGGGCTGACAGTTGCCACAGGAGGCAACATAAGTATTCTTGAAAGATCCTCTGGTCTGGCAGCCTTAACTCCGGGAGGCGTGGATTACGAGTTACTTAAACCTGATGACATCGTAATAACAGAAATGAACGGGGATATTGTTGAGGGAGATCTGAAACCTACATCTGAAATAGACCTTCACCTCTGTCTTTACAGGAAGAGGATAGATATCAACGCAGTGGTTCATGTCCATTCTCCCTATGCGACAACCCTGGCCTGCCTGGGATGGGAGATTCCTCCTGTAAGTTACCTTGTCTGCGAATTAGGGGATAAGGTGCCTCTGATCCCTTATAGAACTTTTGGGACCCGGGAGCTTGCAGAGGCAGTTTCAGAAGGAATGAATTCATACAACGCGGCCCTGATGGGTAATCATGGCCTTGTTACCGTGGGAAGAGACCTTAAAGAAGCTTTTATGCGGGCCGAAATAACCGAATTTCTGTCTTCTATATACTGGAGGACCAGGTGCGCGGGAAATCCAATCATACTTGGGGAAAAAGAGATGCAGGACGCGTATGAGAGATTCAGGTCCTATGGTCAGGATCCAGAGACAGAGGGGCAATAGAGAATACAAGAGATAAAATCACTTTACTTTTCTTTCAAGAAGTCCCTTTAGTGTTCCCAGAACCCATTTCTCGTTGATCCTGCCCTCAAAGGGAGCAGTTCCTACTACCTTTCCCCAATAGTAGGGTTCAGTAGATGCCGGTAACAGAGTTCCACGGTATAAAACGTAATCATCGTAGATAGTCCAGGAGAGGTTACCTTCTTCAAGAATTGTTGTTTCTATCGTTTCCTGATTGCTGTCAAAAAGAGTGAAGCTAACAGCCTTGAAAGAATCTCCAAGGAAGACGAAGGCGGACCTGTCGTGTTTGAGACAGAAGACCGCATGTTGCAGTTCGCTGTCGACGAAAATATCATGGATTCCCCAGAAAGGAGGATTGAATACCACAATATGTTTGTTTTTAGACCATTCAATGTATTGCTCCATTCGTGGTCCTCTTTTTACGATCTCTGTTGCAGAAACAGGACGTTTGCGGTGTCTTTTCCCGAAAAGCAGGTTAAGGATCTTCCAGAACAAAGTCAGCACCTCCGAAGTCTCTACGAAAGGTTAACATTTCTTTCATCCCTGGTAAACTCCATATCTGGATGAAAAAATTGCAGAGGGAAAATGATCAGGCAAGTATCTTTGATACTTTTGCTGGTATAATTTCTTCTGGATATAGTATTTATTTCTTTTGAGTCTTTGTTCTCACTATGTTATATTTGTTTAGGAGTTCTGGTAAATAGCCTGTCTTGTAAGGCTTGTTTTTTACAATACTTAGTAGGAGGGGATCTCATGGTAGATGATTTCGAAAAAAAGAACGAAGAAAACATGGAACCTGAAGAAGTAACAGAAGAAGGGGACGACTGGACAAAGCCGGAAGAGGATTTCC
>CAZFJG010000003.1:15508-35498 GCA_964519285.1 uncultured Synergistales bacterium
CCTGAAGAAGTAACAGAAGAAGGGGACGACTGGACAAAGCCGGAAGAGGATTTCCCGGCGGATTATCCTGAAAAAGAAGCCCTTGATGAATGGCTGGAGGGCTCTGAAGAAGGAACTGAAGGAACTGAAGGAACTGAAGGAACTGAAGGAACTGAAGGAACTGAAGAGGCTGAAGAAGCTGTTGAAGTTGAAGATATAGAGGAAGAGTCTGAAGGGAACGGAAAGTCAAAAAAATGGCTCTGGATCACCCTTATTGTGATAGTACTCGTTGTGTCTGTTGCAAATTCCCTGTGGAACAAGGTTGAATCAAAACTTGATGAAATGGGAGAAACAGTTGCGACCCAGCAGGAAGTTATAGATACCCTGAAGACAGAACTTGACGCAGTTAAAGATACTAACGAAACAAAACTGACTGAGACCGAAGAGGCCCTTGGGACTATCAAGACCAGTATGAACGATATGGGCGATAAGGTCACCACAATAGGAAGCAAGGCAGACGATGCACAGACTAAAGTATCCAGACACGAAGAAATGCTCAGGAAAGATCTTGAGATGAAAAAGATAGAGCTTGAAAAGCTCAGCGAGATAATTGCAGAGCAGGAAGCCATTCTTAACGGAACAGCCAAATAAGTTGATCAGGAACTGAAAGATCTACATGCAGAAAAAGCCTTCAGGCAGCAGGTTAAATAGACTGTCTGAAGGCTTTTTCTATACTATAGGAATAATATATGGATTTTCCTGGTGGAAATCAATTTTTACCTTCACTCCGTATACATCGTGTATTATTTCGGGAGTTATTTCTCCGGTGGGGATATTGTTGTGAACTTTTCCGTCCTTAAGAAAAATGCACCTGTCGGCGTAACGCAGTGCAGTATTTATGTTATGCATGGTCATAAGGGCGGTCATGTTATGACCATGTACAACGTGGCTTATAAAATCCAGTATATCAAGCTGGTTTTTAAGGTCGAGACTACTTGTTGGTTCGTCCAGAAGTAACAGTTTGGGTTCCTGCACAAGGGCTCTTGCAATGGAAACCTTCTGGAGTTCTCCACCGCTCATCTCGTCTATGTATCTTACAGTTAGGTGAGACAGACCAAGGTTGTTTATTACAGCATCGGTCTTCCTTATGTCCTCAGAGGTGATGTTCCACGTTATGTGAGGTTTTCTCCCCAGGAGGATGGAGTCAAAGGCTGTCATCCTGTTCTGTTCGATCTTCTGGGGTACGTAGCTTATAACACGTGCTATTTCGTTGAGATTCATTCTGGCAATATCTTCTCCGTCAAGGACTATCCTGCCTCTGTCTGGTTGGAGAATTGAGTTGATGCACCTGAGCATTGTGGTCTTGCCCACGCCATTTGGTCCCATTACTGCTACGAGCTCATTTTTCAGGACGTGAAAATTTATATCCTTTAGAATAAATTCTTTGCGATACTTAAAGCTCAGATTTTCAACTTCCAATATCATATCCTGTACCCCCTGACGAGAATGTAAATGAACAGGGGAGCTCCGAGGGAAGAGGTCAGAATGGCCACAGGAAGCACATGGGGAGCCATAATTATTCTGGCAACGGTGTCCGCGGAGAGGAGAAGAATGGCACCGCATAAAATTGTCCCGGGAATCAGGAACCTGTGATCATCACCGATAAGTCTTCGAACTATGTGGGGACATACCAGACCAACAAAGCCAATAATACCAAGAAATGCTACTATTGCTGCTGTTACAATACACGAAAGGATCATTCCGGTAAGTCTTATCTTCTGAACATCAACTCCAAGACCTTTTGCTGTTTCGTCTCCCGCGTCTATGGCGTTGTAATTCCAGCGGTTAAAGTAAAAATACATACAGGCCAGGGATATCAGAACCGTCATTATACTCAGTTCTTTCCAGCTTGCCCTGGCGACGTCTCCAAAGGTCCAGAAGACAATTGCTGCTAACTGTACATCATCAGCGAAGAACTGCAGGAACATAGTTCCCGCGGTAAAAAGGGATCCCAGAGCGACTCCGGCAAGTACCATTACTTCTGGTGATCCTCTTTTGACTCTTGAGATCAGTAAGATGACCATACTTGCGAAAATACAGAATACAAAGGCAGTACCAGTTGTTATATACTGGTTGGATATAGAGACTGCTCCGGATACTCCGCTCTGAACTGAACCGCCCTGTAAGAACATAACAGAAAAAGCGGCTCCGAAAGCTGCCGCCTGGGAAATCCCCAGGGTAAAGGGTGAACCAAGTGGGTTTCTCAGTATGCTCTGCATTACTACTCCGGCGACTGCAAGGCCAGCACCTGCGACTATTGCTGCCAGGATTTGGGGAAGTCTTATATTCCAGATAATAATATCCCACCTGGAAGAAACAGTTTTGCCAAGAAGGGTTATGATAACCTCTTTTATCGGTATCTGAACGGAACCTGTAGAAATAGCATATATTGACAGAACAGCAAGTCCTGCAGCTGAAAGCAGAACCATCAATATTTTCCTGCCTATATATCTGGTGTAAATATCAGGGATTTTCCCGTGTTCAAGATGCATTGAAAATTCCTTTTTCCAAATACAAGTTATATCACCTGGACTTGTACAGGGAGATATCGATCTTTTTAAAAATTAAGTTTTCAAAAGCATCCTGCAGCTGGTGGAGTACTTTCCTGCCAACAAGAAATTCATATATTTCGTCAGCCTTTTTATCAGGATTAATATCTTTAAAATGTTCGGGATAGAGTACTTTTCCTACAAAATAGGCATCAGCCAGTATGGAACCGAAATTCTGTGTGTACCAATTATATGGTACTACTCCGTAAACTTCTCCTGTTTTCACTGCTTTCAATTCCCGATATACTGGGCTGTTTGCGAGTTCGTGAAGGGCGTTGGTCTCGGGGCCTGACTGTATGGTCGAAAGATCAACGAAGAGTACGTCCGGGTCCCAGATAACAAGTTTTTCCCTTGATATGGTGGTTTGTACAGGTGAAGCTTCCGTAACTCCCTCGACTGAGAAGACGTTTCGCGCGTTGCTGAAGATAAAGGGAGGATACGCTGGCTCGGTTGATTGAATTCCGTGGGGGCCCTTGTGTGCTATGCCTCCTACAAAACAGGAGGGACTGTTTTGTATGTTTTTGGCAGTTCTTTTCTCAATATCCTCGATACATTTTTCAAAGAAGGCAATAACTTCCTCTGCCCTTTCTTCTCTTTTCAAAACCCTTCCCATGATTCGCAGCGTAGAGTACAACGTTTCCCTTCTTCCGGCAAGGTCTCCGTAGTCAAGGGTTAAAACAGGAATCCCGGTTTTCTGTTCCAGTTCTTCGGGATTATATCCTGATTCAGGGTAGGTCTTAAAAATCAGTTCCGGTGGTGTCTCAAGTGTCACAATGAGTTCGGGATTGTCATTGCCCCTGAATTCTCCAAAGATAGGATATTTTCTGAATTGGAGGTTGGCCAGTGCATAGGGCCTTGCTGCAAACATTCTCCTTTGAGTCTCCATATCATCAACTGCAACAACTCTGTCCTCTGCCTGAAGGTAAGATACCAGCCTGAGACATCCAGGGCCTGAACAAATAATTGATGATGGATCTTCGGGAACATCTTTTTTTTGTCCTGCTGCATTAGTAACACTGATTGTACCGGCATGCGAGATGGATGTAAATATTAGTGAAAAGGCAAGGATAGCTATGATAGCTGTAATATACTTATAGGAGGACCTTGTCATAATATGGTTCATTCCTTTCTTTAATCTGAAAACGTGCTACGTTTTTTAAATAACGTGTTACTATTGGAGTAATTATAACAGAAATACCTTATTTTTATTTCTTTGGGAAATAAAAAAATTTGTGATATATTATCTAATCTGTCTTTTTTATGCAGATCATGGTAAATGTGTCATATTTGAAAAACAGGTCCCTTTACCATTATAATAACGTGCGGTAAAGGAGACACAACAGGACAGGTAAGAATTACAACCTGTCCAATTTATATAAAGGAGAGTTTTGATTTATGAATAAAGGAATTTACAGATTGCTTGTAATTCTGGCATTCTCCATTGCGGGATGTGTTTTTTTAATAACTCCGGCAATTGCAGAAGGGCAGCATCTTGAAAGGATCCATATTGAATCTTCAGAAACAGAAAGGACAGAGCAGGTAATTGTTGCGGAACTTGCCGGAAAGGTTAAGCAGGATGTAATCGCAAAAACGTTCAAGTCAGTTAACTCAGGTCTTGAAGATTATGCAGCGGCAAAGTTTTCTGAGTATGTTATGGAGGCAGCAGCTGAGTTCCAGGTTGATCCCTTCATTATTGCTTCCATACTGATCAAGGAATCCACTGTAAAGTATAAGGCCAGGTCACACATGGGGGCTTACGGTCTTATGCAGATCAACTGGAAGGTCCACAGGGATAATATAAGAAAGGCTTTCTCTGACATTTCAACACTGTCGGATCTTATCCAGCCCAGGAACAATATTTTTGTGGGAACTTATATTTTTTCCTGCTATCTTGATTCCTCAAGTGGAAACGTTAAAAGAGCTCTTGCCCGGTATCTGGGCAAAAGCAGCAGAAATTACAATTCAACTGTATTCAAATACCATGGCAAAATGGTAAAGGGATATACAAGCATGATGGAAGTCATGCTTAAAAGAGAACTTGGAGAAACAGAATCAGCATAACTGTTTAAAAATACTTTTGTATCCAATGGCATTTTCAGGTTAGGGAGGCGCAGTTACTCATGACAGCAGAGACAAAATACGAATTTCAGACAGAAGCCAGACAGATTCTGGAAATGATGGTTCACTCTGTATATTCAAACAGAGACATTTTCCTTCGCGAACTGATTTCCAATGCTTCCGACGCTCTTGATAAACTGAGGCTTGAATCTCTTACGAATGAAGCCTTGTCCGAAAGGGCAGAAGATCTATTTATCCGTATCGACGTGGACAAAGAGCAAAGGACCCTTTCTCTTTCGGATAACGGTATAGGTATGAACAGGGAAGAGATAATGGAATTCATAGGGACCATCGCAAAATCCGGGACAAAGGAATATCTTCAGCTTTTAAAGCAGGAAAAGTCTGCAAATATCCCTGAAGAGCTTATTGGACAGTTCGGAGTTGGATTTTACTCATCGTTTATGGTTGCAGAAAGTGTTGTGCTCGTTTCGAAAAAAGCAGGAGAAGACAGGGCCTGGATATGGAAGTCTTCAGGAGACGGAAGCTACACCCTTGATGAAACAGAAAGGTCCGGCAACGGAACAACGGTAACCCTTTATCTGAAAGAACCGGATGAAGAAGCAGGGATCAAGGACTATACCAATGAGCGGACAATTCGTTCAATCGTGAAGAAATACTCCGATTTTATTTCCTATCCGGTTAAAATGGAGATAGAAAAAACAGCGGAGGATGGTGAGACAACAAGGGAAGAAACCGTACTTAATTCCAGGAAAGCTATCTGGATGAGATCCGAGAAAGATGTAGAAGAGAAAGAGTACAAAGAGTTTTACAAATATATTACCCACGACATGGAGGAACCTTTGCACAGGATAGTCTTCTCCATGGAGGGGACTACACAGTTCAGAGGATTGCTTTTCATTCCCGCTAAAGCCCCATTTGATCTTTTCCAGCCTGAGCAGCATGCTGGAATAAGCCTCTATATCAAGCGGGTTTTTATTATGAGCGAGTGCAGGGATCTCGTGCCTGATTATCTCCGTTTTGTCAGAGGGGTCATCGATTCCGAGGACCTTCCCCTCAATATATCAAGGGAAATATTGCAGGATGATCCTCTTGTCAGCACCATACGAAAGGGTACCACGAGAAAGGTTCTGAACGAGCTTGACAAGGTCCTGGAAAATGACCGCACAAAATATGAGAAGTTCTGGAAAGAGTTTGGAGCTGTACTTAAAGAAGGTATAATTCAGGATAACAGTAACATGAAAAACATACTGGATCTTTCCCTGTTTCACTCGACTGAATCGGGAGATGGATTTACAACCCTTGGTGAATACCTTTCAAGGGCAAAAGAAGACCAGGAAGGTATCTACTACATTACCGGGCAATCCCTTGATAAGCTATTCAATTCACCTCAACTTGAGGTATTCAGGGAGAAGGGCTACGAGGTACTTCTTCTTCCCGAACCAGTGGAAGAGGTTATGATGAACTATGTCACTGAATACGGGGGGAAACAGTTTCTTTCAGTTGCAATGAGTAACGTAAAACCCGGTTCTAAGGATTCTGAAGAAATCAGGAAAGAAAAAGAGCAGGAGGCTGAATCCCTAAAAGGGCTCCTGGATTTCATGAAGAATAACCTTTCTGATGATGTCAGGGAAGTAAGGATATCTGAGAGGCTTACAAGTTCTGCCTCATGTCTTGTTTCTGATGAAAAGGGAATTACGCCACAAATGGAGAAGCTTCTCAAGGCTATGGGACAGGAAGTACCAGATGCAAAGAAGATACTTGAGATAAACCCGGATCATCCTGTCATCAAGAAAATGAACAGTCTTCTTGAAGAGAAAGGCAGGGATGAACTTCTGGAGGATTTTGCGCGGTTGCTTCTCGATCAGGCAATACTGTCAGAAGGTGGAGAGATAAATGATATCTCGAGTTTTAAAAAGAGTTTTTCGAGGGTAATGGATCTGGCTCTGGATAAAAAAGGTTCTCCTGAATGAACCGTTCCGAAGGTAGATGAATCCTAACAGGTCTTCCAGGGTCCAGCTGTTAGCCATGGGTTCGGCGATACTGGCAGTGAGTTTCTGGGGAGCCTCTTTTACTGCTACCAAGGTGGCAGTAAAAGAGATTTCTCCTTTGATGCTTTTGTGGCTCAGGTTTGCAATAGGGGCTATGGCCCTGGGAGCTCTTTTACTTTGCCGTGGTAAACTGAGACTTCTTCCAGTCAGGGATCTGTTTGATTTCGCTTTTCTTGGTTTTGTTGGAGTTTTTCTGCACAATTACATTCAGTCTACGGGTTTACAGACTGCCGCAGCTGGCGTATCCGCGCTTATCGTAGCATCCACCCCTGTAGTTATTGCTATTTTCGGAGCACTTTTTTTAGCTGAACGACTGAACTGTTTGCAGATCATTGGAATTTTTACAGCTGCAGCGGGGGTAATCCTGATAGTTACAGATGGGCAAATCTCCATTTTTTTTGAACAGGGAGTGGATACTGGAGAACTTTTTGTTATGACGAGTGTCCTTACCTGGGCCTCATTTTCTGTATTGTCCCGGAACAAGCTTACAAAATATTCTCCATCTCTTGCGATGTTCTATGTAATGCTGTCAGGATGGTTTTTCATTTCAATAGCCATGATTTTCCGGGGTTCTTTTGTGGAAATTGCCCAACTTGACAACATGGGTTGGATCAGTGTTTTATTTCTTGGACTTTTCTGTTCTGCCCTTGCTTATCTTTTGTGGTACAGTGCTCTGAAAGTGTTGCCGGCATCCAGGGTCGGAATCTTTATGTATCTGCACCCCCTTGTGGGTGTTTCCGTTGCTTCCTTTCTGCTTTCGGAACCGTTGAGGATCACCCTGATCACTGGAGGTGCCCTTATTCTGACCGGGATGACCCTCGTAAATTACAGATCCCTTAGAGTACGTAAAAAATAATTGTTGTTTGTGTTACTTTATTTTTCCCCATATTTTTTCCCAGGAATTCTCAAATACAAATGATTGGAGGGGTTTTCTCTCCCTTCCTTCGTATTCGGCTTCCCTGAATTCCTCCGGAAGGTCTTCCGGATTCCCCGGATATCCTATAGCAAGGGCAGTGACAGGTTCGTAACCGTCGGGGATGGAAAATATCCTGCGGGAGCTTTCACGCGAGAATCCAGCCATTGCATGGATGTAAAGACCTTCATGAACTGCCTGGGTCATCATGTTCATTATGGACATACCAAGATCATGGAAAGCGTGTCTGTTTTCCCTTTCCCTTGTACTGAAATTTATCCTCACTAAACCAATTACAAGAGCCCAGGCGTTATTTGCCCATCTCTGGTTCTTTTCAACAAGACAGGAGAGCATCCTGTCGAATTCTTCGGGCCTGTCCTTTTCAGCTATTATGTAGAACCAGGGTTGGTCATTAAAACACGAAGGAGCCCATCTACCTGCTTCGAGTACTGAAAGTAGCTTTTCAGAAGGAACAGGTTCTGATGAGAGGGCCCGGGGGCTCCATCTGTTCTTTATGTTTTCTGCAAGGGGATATTTGCTATTTACAGGTTTTTCCATGAAAAATTCCTCCTAAATAATTTACTTTTGTGGCAGAAGTTTAATACATTATAACATTATAATAAAAGTAACATTTGCATAAGATGCAGAATCAATGGTAACCTTTCTAATTATTACGATTGTTTGAAAGGAAGGATGAAATTGGAGATAAGGGTACACAGCGGAGCATTGGATAAAAGTGACTACAGGAATTTCTGTATATTTGTAGTTCAGGACGAATTAGATTTTCCAGAGATCGAAGAAAGGACCAGAAATATCATTTCTGGGACTGTAAGCAGACAGGGTTTCAAAGGCAAAAAGGGAAAGATCATACGTATCCCCCTTTATGAAAATACTTTGCCTGATAACATATATCTCATTGGACTGGGGCGAGAAGATAGTATAGACAAGGAAACTTTTCGTGCTGCTGCTGGAGAATTATCAAGGGCCCTTATGTCAGACAGGACAGATGATGTGATTCTGATATTGCCGGAGGGACATTCTGATAATGCTGACGCAGTTGCAGAGGGGATGATGCTGGGTTGTCACTTCTTTGATAAATATATAACTTCAAAAGAGGACAATTCTTTTCATTTAACCAGATTATCCCTGGCTAATGTCAGAGAAGAAGATATTGAAAAGGGAAGAAAAACTGCCGAAGCTCAGAACTTTGCTCGGGACCTGGCTAACGAGCCTGGCAACGTAATTAATCCGATAACATTGGCAGAAAAGGCTGAGGAGCTGTCCAAAGAGCTCGGAGTAGAATGTGAGATATGGGATGAAGAAAAATTACAAGAAGAAAAAATGCTTGCCATGTGGAATGTGGGCAAGGGCTCATCTATACCTCCACGTTTTATTCATCTGACCTACAAACCCGCATGCAAAGCTGAAAAGAAAGTTGTAATTGTGGGTAAGGGTATTACTTTCGACAGTGGTGGACTTAATATCAAACCTGGGGAGCACATGCGTGATATGAAAGGAGACAAGACAGGAGCCTGCGATGTCCTGGGGATCCTTAAAGGAACAGTTGAGCTTGCCCTGCCTGTTGAGCTGCATGTGATCATTGGAGCAGCGGAAAATATGCCCGGCGGTAATTCATACCGCCCTGACGATATACTGAGAGCGAGAAACGGCAAGACCATAGAAGTTGATAACACAGATGCCGAGGGCAGGGTTGTCCTTTCTGACTGCCTGTCTTTCGCAAGTGAACTTGATCCAGACCTGATAATAGATTTTGCAACCTTGACAGGAGCATGTGTTATAGCTCTTGGGAACTATACTGCTGGTCTGTTTTCTACATCTGACAGCGCTGCTGGGGATTTTCTCGATTCAGCCAAAGAGGCGGGAGAGAGGTTCTGGAGACTTCCTGTCGATGATGAGAAACTCAGGGAAAATATAAAATCCAAAGTAGCTGATGTCCTGAATGCCGGAGGCAGGGCCGGTGGAGCTATCACAGCTGCAATGTTTCTACAGGAGTTCGTAAAAGAAGGTATTGACTGGATACATCTGGATATTGCCGGGGTGGACAATGTCAAAAAACCTTACAGCTATTATCCTGTTGGTTCCAGCGGCTTTGGAGTCAGGGCATGCCTGTCCTATCTTTCTAAAAGCAAATGATCCATTGGGTTCTATTTACCCACACAGAACTGGCTGAAGACAGTATCCAGTAATCTGTCATCCCAGGAAATGCCGAGGAGTTTTTCAAGAGATGTCCTTGATTCATACAGACAGGATGCAGCAATATCCTGTCCAAGTCCCACTTCGAGAGCCTCAAGGGCATCTTTGAGAGACGACAGCGTACCCGATATTTCATTAATCTGCCTTGACGTAGCGTTAAGTCCTGCGTCAAGGCTGCCTGATCCTGCAACCGTGGAGACTATTTCGTCCTTGATCTTATCGATGCCCATATTCTCTTTGGCGGATATTATAAATACCTGGCTGATTGGAAGGAGTTCTCTTATGTCTTCCTCTGTTACGACGAGGGGCAGATCTGCCTTGTTTATTACTATGATATGGCTCAGGTCTGAGATCTTTTCCGCCAGCCTGTGGTCGTCAGCTGATAGTTTTTCGCTGCCGTCTATAACCCAAAGTCTGACTTCGGCCCTGGTCATTTCTTTTTCTGCCCTTTCAACTCCTATGGCCTCTACCTCGTCTGATGGAGTACCGATTCCCGCTGTATCCACAATTCTCAGTGGAACTCCCCTGTAAGTAATTACTTCTTCTATAACATCTCTTGTTGTCCCCGGTATGGAGGTAACTATGGCTCTTGCTTCCCGAAGAAAGGAATTAAGCAGTGAAGATTTTCCAACGTTGGGTCTGCCGATAAGGGCGACTCTTATTCCCTCACTTATGAGAAGGCCGGTCTGGCAGCGGTCAAGAAGATCTTCCATACTCTGTTTTACGGCAAAAATACCAGAAAAGACTTCTTCATTTTCAACGTAAGGGATGTCTTCTTCAGGAAAATCGAGGCCAACTTCCAGTTTAGCAGAGATGTTTAAAATCTCTTCGTAGTTGGACTTTACGAAATCGGACAGTTCTCCCTTCAGGGTTCTTGCGGCTGACCTGAGAGCCTCTTCACTCTTTGACCTTATAAGACCGATAACTGCCTCTGCCTGAGAAAGATCTATTCGTTCGTTAAGAAAAGCCCTTTTGGTAAATTCTCCAGGTTCAGCATGTCTTGCACCTGCACAGAGCAACAGCTCCAGGCAGCGTTGTGCTATGAGAGTACCTCCGTGACAGTGGATCTCTGCCACATCCTCTCCTGTGTAACTTTTGGGAGCCCTGAACCATACAGCAAGAACCTTGTCCAGGGAGTTGCCGCCCGGATCCTTTATAAAACCGTTTCTCATGTAACGGGGAGGTGTCTGGGACAAAGGTACTAATCCTTCGAAAACCTGTTCTGCAATAGTTATAGCCTCAGGTCCCGAAAGCCTTACAATTGCAATCCCTGCTTCGCCCCAGGCAGTAGAAATGGCAGCAATGGTATCTTCGAACATAGACATTCTCCCTTACAGTTTAATTCATTATTTTGACAGTTTGATAATTATAGCATTACCCGGGAACTCCAGTCTATGGATTACAAAGTTGTTGGGTAAGTATGATCATCATTCAAACAAAAAGGGAGACCAATAGTTGCAGTCTCCCTGGAAAAAGGTATCCTGAATATTCATGTTGTCCAGAAAACTATAAGGTATCTTTATAAAAGCTCCTTCATTGCAGTTCCAAGATTTCTTACTCCTTCATTGATCATTTCAACCGATGGGAAAGAAAAGCACATTCTGAACTCATGTTTCCCTCCTTCGTTTGGAAAGAAGGGTTCACCCTTCACAAAAAGGATATTTTTTTCCACAGCCTTTTCAAAGAGATCGTCAGTCAGAATTTCAGGGGTTTCCAGCCAGTAGAAGAAACCTCCCTGTGGTTTTGTGTAATTTACTGAGTCAGTTGGAAGGAATTGCTGGAAGGCTTTTTCCATTACATCCCTTTTGACTCTGTAATGGTCTATTATAGAGGGGAGTCTTTTCTCAAGGTGTCCTTTTCTGCAATATTCGTAGACAAGTCCCTGGGCAAGAATGCTTGTTGAGGTATCCACTCCCTGTTTGAATACCGTCATTTTTCTCAGGATCTCCTGTGGTCCTGCACACCATCCGACCCTGACGCCAGGAGCGAGGACCTTTGAGAAGGAACCGGCAAAGATAACACTATCCTCTGTGTCCATAGAGTAAAGGGTTGGAAGGTCCTCTCCGTCAAATCTGATATATGCGTAAGGATCATCTTCCAGTATAAGAAGGTTGTAATTTCTGGCTATTTCGAGGAGTTTTTTTCTTCTTTCAAGGGACAGGGTACATCCGACAGGATTCTGGAAATTAGGTATAGTGTAGATGTACTTTACTTCATTTCCTGAAGAACGGATCTTTTCAATTTCTCCAGGTATCTGGTCTACTATCATGCCTTCATTGTCACAGGGTATTCCGCAGAGATTGGCACCGTGATTGTACATGTCCAGAATTGTTCCCAGAAAAGTGGGAGACTCTGTTATTATGTAGTCTCCTTTTTCTACAACAGAGAGGTTCAGCAGGTCTGCTACCTGTATTGATCCTGAGGTAACGAGCAATTCTTCGTCTCTTACAGTCTTTCCCATTCTTGGAGCTGTCCACTGTGATATGAATTCCTTTAGAGGAGGGTATCCGTCTGTTGTTCCGTACTGCAGGATGGTCTTGCCGTCAGTCCTGATTATATCCGAACATTCCGCAAAAAGATCAAGAGGGAAAATGTCCGGGTCAGGCATTCCTCCGGCAAAAGAAATCATTCCGGGTTTTTTCGCAGAACTCATCATTTCCCTTATAGGTGAGGCTTTCTGTTTAGCTGCAGCTTCACTGAAGAGCTTCCCTAAATTAATTGACATAGTATATAACACCTCCAGGCAATAAAAAGGGGGAGCTCATAGAGCTCCCACCTGTAAAGTATTCTTTTCCAGTTTATGCCTTTGTCTTTATGGTAAGTTCATCAATTGCTTCTGCAACCCGTTTTACTCCCTCTTCAATGATCTCGGGGGTTGGGAAAGTGAAGCAGAACCTTGCGTTGTGCTTGCCTGCTCCTTCATTCACACAGAAAGGATCTCCAGTTACGAAGGCAACTTTCTTGTCTATTGCCCTATTGAAGAGATCCGTAGTGTTCAGGTTCGGGAAATTCAGCCAGTAGAAGAAGCCCCCTTCTGGTTTGGTCCATGTTACACCCCTTGGGGCAAGGTGTTTTTTGAAGCTTTCATCCATGGCGTCTCTTTTGATCCTGTAATTGTCAATAATTACGGGCAGATGTCCGTCAAGATGTCCATTTTTGCAGTATTCAGCAACCAGAGCCTGTGTCATTGTACTCGAACAGAGGTCTGTCGCCTGTTTGAAGATGGTTATTTTGCGAATGATCTCTTTTGATCCTGTTAGCCATCCAACTCTTGAGCCAGGAGAAAGAATCTTTGAAAAAGAACCAGCGTATACTACTGCCCCGGATTTGTCATACGAGAAAAGGGACGGTAGATGTTCGCCGTCGTATCTTACGTAGCCATAGGGGTCGTCCTCAAAAATGGGGATGTTGTATTTCTGTGAAATATCAATGAGTTTTTTTCTTCTCTCGATGCTCAACGTGGAACCTGCAGGATTGTGGAAATTGACTATAGTGTATATGAACTTGACCTTTTTGCCTTCTTTCCTGGCATTTTCAATAAGTTCCGGAAGAAGATCTACCTGCATTCCCTCCCTGTCCACTGGTACTCCGATGAAGTTCGCACCGTGATTATAGAAAGCTGTCAGTGCCGCGAGATATGTAGGATCCTCGGTGATGACAGTGTCACCTTTGTCCAGCATAGCCCAGGAGAACAGGTCAAGTCCCTGCTGGGAACCAGTGGTTATAAGCATTTCTTCCTGTGAGATTTCTCTGCCCATTCTCGGGGCGGTCCATTTTGCAAGGAATTCCTTAAGTGGAGGATAACCTTCGGTGGTACCATACTGAAGAAGATTCTGGCCGTCGTCTTTAAGTAAATGTGCACCTTCGTAGAATTTGTCGATAGGGAAAATTTCCGGTGCGGGCATTCCCCCCGCAAAGGAAATCATGCCCGGTTGCTTGATTACCGAAAGAATCTCCCTTATAGGTGAAGGTCTCAGGTTGTTAGTTGCTGAACTGTAATTTTCTTCCCACATCTTGTTCAAAAAAATCGCCTCCCCATATTTTCAACTTCCAAATCAAAGACGGAAGCTGAATTGTCTGAAAAATACATACAAAACTCTTTAGGTATATATAATTGAAAATATTTCATTTCAATTATATCACCAGAAGAATTTCAAAAAAGGGGATATCGAATCGTATACAGGATACATTTAATTAGAAGCAAATCTGGATGCAGTTTGTCGGACATGGTAAAGGCGTCTTTCTGTCGGTGGATGTGAGTTGAATCCGCTTGGGCTTGTTTCGAAACCGGCTTCCTTCATCTTTTCAAGTGCTTTTACAAGTCCCCAGGATTTGTAACCTGCTTTTGCTGCCAGTTCTATCCCGTAATCGTCAGCAGCAACTTCCTGCTGCCTGCTGAAACCTGATTCTGCAAGGGAAAGTCCTATAGCTACAGGATCAAGGCGGTCTCCAGAATCACCGAAAGCTCCATAAAGGAGTGACCATAAAATACCTCTACCCATGCTTTGCCTGTAGTGTCCCAGTTTTATGTGTCCTGTTTCATGGGCAAGGATCCCAGCGAGTTCGTCCTCGTTGTCGAGAAGTTTCATCATCCCGGAAGTTATATGTACAGAATATTGATCAGCCTTGAAGGATACCCAGGCATTTGGTACTTTTTCTTTTTCGATCTCTACTCCAGGGGCATGAGCGAGGTTTGCCGTGTGAGCAACATTATTCCAGACCTTGTCAAGCTGTGCCGGAGTGATCTGGGCTACTGCAGCAGATGAAAGAAGAAATATCGTTATTATGGAGACCAGGATTTTTATTTTATAAAATCTCATTTGGTATACCTCCTTTTTTGTTCAGTTTCTGATTAAATGCTATCATTTCTCACGAAAAGTGTCATAGGTAAAAACATGGAAATTAATATTAAGCTTGAAATCCCTGCGTCATGATGGTATAAAGTATCCAAAATATAAATTTGGGAGATTATAATGAATTACCCAGACTTTGTAGTTGTTTCAGTTACTTCATCCAGTTGGTCATCTTCAGTTTCCTCCGCTTCCTCAAGCGGCAGGAGTGGGTGTTATGTGGCCGGCCAGCAGATCCTTCTCCGAGTTAGATAAATACTTTATAACAATACAATAAAGAAGAGGCCGGATAGAATCCGGCCTCTTCTTTATTATGGGAGGTCATAGTGTATGAACAGATATCTTTTTACACCTGGTCCAGTACCGGTTCCTTCAGCTTTTGCAAGCATGGATGAGAGAGAAATGATAAGCCACAGAGAGGAGGTCTTCTTTGAATTGATGGAATTAATTCAAAGCAAGCTGAGGTTTCTTCTTAAAACAGAAGGTCCGGTAATAATCTTCCCTTCATCGGGAACAGGAGCCCTTGAGGCCCTGGTAAATAATTTTATAACAGCAGAAGACAGGGTGTTATCTGTCTCGTGCGGACAATTCGGTGAGCGTTTCAGGGAGATTGCAGGACGAACAGAAGCAGAGATAATACCTCTGGATATTGAACCGGGAAGAGCAATAGAAGCAGGATCTGTAGCCAATGCCGTGGTCAAAGATCCGGGGATCTCAGTGGTTCTTCTGACCCATAATGAGACCTCAACAGGAGTGCTTAATCCCTTGAAGACTGTTATTGAGGCAATTCCGGACGATGGGCCTTTAGTGCTGGTAGATGCAGTAAGCTCACTTGGATCAACTCCCTGTTTTCCGGAAGACCTTGGCATAGATGGTTTTGCATCATGCTCGCAGAAAGGACTTATGACTCCTCCGGGTCTGGGGCTTGTATGGCTTTCAGATAGAGGATGGGACTTACTTGAAAGTAAAAAGGAAAGAAAACCCTGTTACTATTTCGATCTGAAACTACACAGGAAATATCTTGAAAAAGAGAGACCTCAAAATCCTTTTACTCCACCGGTTTCTCTCCTGAAAACCCTGAACAGATCTCTGGGTTTTATCCTGGACAATGGACTTGAAAACTGGTTTGCCTCCAGGATACGATTTGCTGCTTCTTTCATTGAGGGAACGTCAAAAATGGGTATGGCTCCTTTTGTAAGGGATAGTGAAGTTCGTTCCCCTGGAGTTTCGGCAGTAATCTTTGACGGGTACGCCGAGAGTGTAAGGAAGAACCTTGCTGAAATGGGTGTAGTTGTCGGTGGAGGGCAGGGAAGGATGAAAAACAGTATTTTGCGTTTTGCTCACTATGCTGATACGGCTTGGCCAGATCTGGCTCTTCTTCTGGGCAGTGTCTACGGAAGCCTTGATCTTACTGGCTATCATCCCGATACTGATTTCATCAGGGTAGCGTGGAAAAGATGGAATGGAGGAGAATTTTAAAAATGTGGAATGTTATGATCTCGGACCATATACACCAGAAAGGCATCGATAATCTCGCAAATAACAGCAATATTCAGCTTTTTGACAGGCCGGATATTGAACGAAATGAACTTCTTGAGCTGATTGGAGAGATGGATGGACTGGTTACAAGAAGTGGAACTGCTGTTGATGCAGAACTTCTTTCAAGAGCAGAGAGACTAAAGGTGGTAGCACGTGCAGGAGTTGGCGTTGACAATATTGATCTTTTCGAGGCAAGCAAGAGGGGAATTATTGTAATAAATGCTCCAACTGGTAATACCTTATCTGCAGCAGATCAGACAATGGCTCTTATGCTTGCTCTAATAAGGAATATTAATGGAGCATTTAATTCATTAAAAAGAGGAGAATGGAAGAGGTCAAAGTTCACTGGATATCAGCTCAAAGGGAAGACCCTTCTAATAATCGGCCTGGGAAGAATCGGTACCGAAGTTGCGAGGAGGGCACGTTCCTTTGGTATGGAACTTTTAAGTTATGATCCATATATTCCTGAAGAAAAAGCAGAAAAAGCCCACGCTGAAACTGTGTGTGACCTCGAAGGAGCTTTGGCAAGGGCAGATATAATAACTCTTCATGTGCCTGTAACGGAGGAGACAAAAAAGATGGTTTCTGAAAAAGAACTCAGGGCATGCAGAAAAGGAGCCTTTTTGATCAACTGTGCGAGGGGGGAACTGGTCGATGTAGAAGCATGTGCACAGGCCATCAGGGAAGGAAGGCTTGGAGGAGCAGCTTTTGATGTATATGAAAAGGAGCCCCCCGAAGTTTCCGATCATCCCCTTTTTGCTGAGGATATTTCAGACAAAGTCGTTTTGACACCCCATCTTGGAGCAAATACTTTTGAAGCCCAGAGTTCAGTGGCAATGATAGCTGTGGAGAACATGCTTTCTGTTCTTGAAAACAATAGCTGCCAGCATGCTGTAAATTTACCTTTTATGGAAAACCTTCTTGAGAACGAAGAAAAGCAGTATCTTTCCCTTGCAAGAAAAGAGGCATTTATCGCAGCCCACCTCCTGGAGGAACCTGTAATGAAGATATCCATATCAATGATGGGTCCGGCTTTTAACCAGGGAAGTGAACCTGTCTGTTTTGAACTTCCCTACAAGTTATCCCCTTTTTCAATTGCGGCCCTGAAGGGTCTTCTGGAGTTCTCCCATGGAGAAGAGCTTACCTATATGTCGGCTCCTCTCGTAGCTATCGAGAGAGGATTAAAGATCGAGGAGACCAGGGGAGAATCCAAAACCTACAACAACCTCCTCGACATTAATATCCAGGGAAAGAGGGAAAAAGTAAGGCTGAAGGCAACGGTTACGGAGGAGGGAAAACAGAGGATCATTTCTATAAACGGATATGTCGTGGATTTTGTACCGGAACACGTTTTATTGCTTTTTCATAATCACGACAGGCCGGGTGTTATAGGAAAGATCGGAAGTGTCCTCGGAGCCTCCAGAGTTAACATTGCCAATTTTGCTCTTGGGAGAAAGAATGGAAGCGGTCTGGCGCTGGGAGTTATGCAGATAGATGATGATGTTCCTGAAAAAGTTGCAGATAAGCTTGTAAATGATGCAGACCTTGTATGGATAAAAGAAGTTGACCTAAGGCGGGATTTCTGATGAGATTATTTATGTTGAGACATGGTGAAACAGAATGGAACAAAGAAGGAAGGTTTCAGGGCCGTATGGATATTCCTCTTAACCAGAAAGGGAGGAGACAGGCTGAACTTGCGGCTGAAGCTCTTGCTTCGGTTAAAATTCATTCTATCTGGAGCAGCGACCTTTCCAGAGCAGAGGAGACAGCCCGGATAATAGGTAAGAACCATGGGTCCGAAATTAAGATAGAAAGAGACCTGACTGAAATTGATCATGGTGAATGGGAAGGTAGAAATTGTGAACAGATAGAACAGAAATGGTCTGGGATGTTGGATAAATGGCATTTTTCACCACATACAGTAACTATGCCAGGAGGAGAAAACCTATATAATGTAAAAGAAAGAGTGATAAAAGGTTTTAACTTTATCAGGCAGAACAGTTTAAATAATGCCGTTGTTGTCTGTCATGATGCTGTTTTAAAGGTTCTCCTGTGTCATTTACTGGGGTGTTCTCTGGAGAATTTCTGGAAATTCCAGGTAGAAAATTGCAGTATAACCATTGTTGAAGCAACCCTTAAAGGAATAAAGGTTCCCTTGATGGGAGGGACTTCCCACCTGGGATATTTATTTCAAAGAAATGAACAGAAGGGATTGTAAAAGGAAATGATCTTTTTCAGGTTGTTTAAGAGAAGAATGGAAAGAGTAGGTATAATGGATATTATATTAAGATTCTTTTCCCTTGCTCTATGGTTTTTCCTGTATGTATTGCTTTTGTACCTTTCCGTTTCCGATCTGGATGGCAGTGTGGTTTTTTTCCCCAATGTGGACAAAGTCTATCATGCTGGTTACTATTTTGTACTCGCTGTACTGTGGGCTTATTCAGCCAGAAAAAACTGGATAATTGCAGCAGGGTGTCTGTTCATGTTTTTATCAGGAGTGTTAATTGAGTCCGTACAGTACTATCTGCCTGGAAGATCTTTCTCATTTGCGGACATGATGGCGAACATTTTCGGTCTTGCCCTGGGCAGTTTTGTTTTTATTTCAATAAAGAAAAGCGTTAAAAAATCCTGGATTTTTACTTATATATTCAGAGGTAACTGAAGTGGCAGTTCCCACAGCTAAAGTTCTGAAAAAACTGAGAGGTGTTCTCCGTTGAAAAAAGTTCTTTTTATGATCGTATTGTCAGGTTTAATTTTTTGTTCCTTTGAAAAGGTTTGTGCCTATGATATGGAAGGTCTGTTCATGGCGAGGCAGTGGAGTGAAATAGACAGGATAGTCTCGAATGACCTGAAGGAACTTTCTCCCAGGGATATATCTCTTGCAACCAATGCCCTGTGGCTCCAGGGCAGATGGTCAGATTCTCTGCCACTTCTTCTGAACAACAGGGACTCTCTTCCAGAAGAACTGAAAGCTTATCAGGATATGCTGATAGTTCTTGGTTACGAAAGGACAGGCCAAAGCGGACTTGCCAGAGAAAAGGCTGAGGATTTTATGAAATATGCACCTGATGATCTTTCATACTATGTAGCTTATTCTCTTGTCAGATTAAGCCAGGAAGATGAAAAGGCCAGGTGGTATTCAAAAATGCTGGAAAATGCGATAACAAGTGATCAAAGAAAAAAAGCTCTTCAGGGACTGGTTGAGAAAGAAAAGGCAGATATCAATAATTGCCTGGAACTGCTTGAAATGGAACCTGACAATGAAAAAGCATTCACCTTCGCTTCAGGGTTTGATGGAGAGAAACCTGCTTCTTTTCCTTATCATGCAGGAATGTACTTTTATATGAAGGATGAATGGTTAAAGGCTACAGAGTTCTTTTCCGTAGTATCGGCTGATATCCCACAATTTGCTAAAAGTAGCTATTACCACGGACTTGCCCTTGCCAGACAGGCCAGATATGAGGATGCCTTGAGGATTTGGGCAAAGGGCGGCATGTCGAAGGGATGGTATGCTTCTGCATCAGTCAGAAGGATCGCATATTACCGTAATCGATATCCCAGTCTGGTTGCAGAACTACTGGGATACCTTTCAGAAAGTACTACCGGAGATCAAAGAGCTGCTTCACTTTTTTACCTCTCGAAATGTTTTGAAGGTGGGGAAGGGAAGAAATATGAAGATCTGCTTGTGGAGGAGTTTCCCAACAGTGATTTCAGCGCCTCTGTTTTGTGGGAAAAAGGGTGGTCTTTCTGGATGGAGGG
>CAZFJG010000003.1:35598-51838 GCA_964519285.1 uncultured Synergistales bacterium
GAGCTGGAGAAGTGGGGTTTCATGCCTTATGCAAGAATTGAATTATCAAGGGCTGATACTGACGGGGCGAAGCTTCGATATGCAGAGATTTCGGAGTGGTTCGGAGATTATTATGCGGCCTATGCAGCGGCCCTTTCCCTCAAGGACAGATTTGCAGCTGCTGATAAAGGTTTTCCCAGATATTACATGGAGATGCTGTATCCGAGACCCTATTTTGATGAAGTGCTGGAAGCATCCTCAGAAACCGGGATCGATCCTTTGCTTATATGGTCTGTTATGAGAAAAGAATCTGCTTTTAACTCTTCTGCGGTAAGTTCAGCTGGGGCAAGGGGGCTAATGCAGCTTATGCCTCCGACAGCAAATGATGAAGCTACAAGACTCGGAATGTCGGATTACACAGAATTTAACCCCGGGGACAACGTTCTCTTGGGTTCTTCACATCTATCCTGGCTTTCAGGCAGACTGGAAGAACTTCACCACATCCTCGCCGCCTATAATGCAGGTTCTGGTAATCTGTCAAAATGGGTAAAAAGGATGGGTGAGATCTCGGGGATAGAGTTTATGGAAGCCATACCTTTTGAGGAGACATCAGAGTACGTCAAAAAAGTAATTGCAAATTTCGAGGTTTACAAAAAACTTTACTCAGATTGAGTAAAGTAAAAAAGGCAGGTGCCGGTTTCAGGAAACCGGCCCTGTCTGTCCGTGGCGAAATTTTCGTTTCTTGAATATATCGAAGGCTGTTTCGAAATGTCTCCACTGGATCTCCGGAGTTTTTGACTTGCCGGAACGGATATAATCCCTTATTGCCATCATTGATACCTTCCTGCATATATAGTTTATATCTGCTCCGTCCATTCCTTCTGTCATTTTAGCAAGATCCGTGGTTCTAATGTCGTTAGCCAGAGGTTTTCCCTTAAGATGAATATCAAAGATCTGTTTTCTCGTTGCTATATCGGGAAGCTTAACCTCAAGAATAAGATCAAATCTTCCACTGCTCAAAAGAGAAGGGTCAATAAGATCTATCCTGTTCGTAGTTGCCAGAACGACTACTCCTTTAAGTTCTTCTATACTGCTCATCTCAGCAAGAAACTGGCTTATAACTCTTTCAGTGAAAGCCGATCCCGAACCTGTCTCTTTACCTCTTACTGGAACCAGTGATTCAAGTTCGTCAAAATAAAGAATTGTTGGAGCGGCCTGCTTGGCAGTTTTGAATACTTCTCTGATAGCCCGTTCGCTTTCACCAACGTATTTTGACATCAGAGAAGGACCTTTTACAGAAATAAAGTTGACACCGCTTTCATTTGCCAATGCCTTTGCTATAAGAGTTTTTCCTGTTCCGCTTGGACCATGGATCAGTATTCCTACGGGAGGTTGAACCTTGAACTCTGTAAAAGCATCTTCATATTTCAGTGGCCACTCCACTGCTTCTTTCAGCTGTTCTTTAATGTCTTCAAGTCCTCCAACTTCGTCCCATGTTACGTTGGGGATCTCAACAAAAACCTCCCTTATTGCGGAAGGTTCGACCTCTTTAAGGGCTTCCATAAAGTTACCCATATTCACCTTCATGTCGAGGAGGTTTTCAAAGGGGATATCTGCCATTTCGAAGTTTATTTCCGGAAGCAGCTTTCTCAATGTGGACATTGCTGCCTCCTTTGTCAAGGCTTCAAGGTCTGCACCTACAAAACCGTGGGTTATTTCGGAAATCTTTTCAAGATTTACATCTTCTGAAAGAGGCATTCCTCTGGTATGTATCTGGAGAATTTCCATTCTTCCTTTTCGATCTGGAATAGGTACAGCGATCTCCCTGTCAAATCTGCCAGGTCTTCTAAGAGCAGGGTCCAGTGTATTTGGTATATTTGTTGCTCCTATTACTACCAGCTGTCCTCTGGACTCAAGACCGTCCATTAATGCAAGTAGCTGGGCTACGACCCTTCTTTCGACCTGTTTTTCTCCTCCCATTTCCTCCCTCTTGGGGGCAATGGCGTCAATTTCATCTATGAAAATAATAGCCGGGGCGTGAGACTGGGCTTCCTCAAAGACCTTTCGAAGCCTCTCCTCGCTCTCCCCGTAGAATTTGCCTATTATTTCTGGGCCTGATATATGAGTGAAGTAAACGTCTGTTTCATTAGCTACAGCACGTGCAATAACAGTTTTACCTGTTCCTGGAGGTCCATAGAGGAGAACTCCTTTGGGAGGTTCTACTCCAAGTCTGTCAAAGACCTGGGGAAAACGAAGGGGAAGTTCTATCATTTCTCTAACTCGCTGTATCTGGTCTCCAAGTCCTCCAATATCTTCATAAGATATACATTCCAGTTTATTTGGCCCGGCTGTCTTTTTCTCGAGGGCAATATAGGTGCTTTTGTTGATAACTACTACTCCTGGAGGCTGGGCACTGACAACTTTGAAGTCGCATGTTCTTGTCCCGAAAAGTGTCAGTCTTACGCGGTCATTTTTTGTTACGGGCATTCCTTCGAGGAGTGAGGCAATGTATTCAGCGTCCTTTTCTTTTTCCAGGAGTGAAATGGTAGTCATAGGTCTTAGTGAAACACTTTCGGCGAAAGAGTAGGCGATCTTGTTTACAGTGACGAATTCATCCAGACCTACGCCAGCATTGTCTCGGATAATACCGTCGATCTGTATGGTCCTGCCACCTCTGTCACTTGATTCACATGCAAGAACACGGGCAGGAGTCCTGTTCTTTCCTTCTATCTCGATGATCTGTCCTTCCTTGATGCCGTATCGCGTCATATCAACAGGATCGAGCCTTGCGATACATCTTCCCACGTCCTTTGGTAGTGCTTCCTTGACTTTTAGGGGCATATTTATGGACCTTCTTTCTTGATAACGATAGGAGAAATAAAATTCTGCGAATAAAGTCTACTCGAAAATAGGTTCCCTTGGCAAATAATGGAATAAAAAAGGGCTGGTAAGCAATACCAGCCCTTTGAATCCTGAGATAATTTCAGATCAGACTGAAGTGGTTGCTGCCTCCACCTTACCAGGATAGGCTTCCAGTCCGGCTTTGAGAATATCCATTGCCTTCTTGAGATTGTCTTCTTTCAGTACGTAGGCTAACCTTGCCTCGTTTTTGCCAAGCCCTTCGGAAGCGTAGAATCCCTGGGCGGGTGCCATCATAACGGTTTCGTTATCGACGTCGAATTCCTTGAGCATCCAGACGACGAACTTTTCTGCATCATCAACTGGCAGTTTGGCTACTACATAAAAGGCTCCTTTTGGTTCATCGCATATAACGCCGGGCATTTCTTTGAGTTTGGAATACAGAATATCCCTTCTTTTCTGGTATTCCTTGTTCACGTCTTTCAAATATGAAACAGGAGTGTTGTAAAGCGCAGTGGCTCCAACCTGCTCCAGTGTCGGTACACAAAGCCTTCCCTGGGCAAGTTTCATTATCTGGGCCATGAGGTCAGAATTTTTGGAAACGATACATCCTATACGTGCTCCACATGCACTGTATCTCTTGGAGACAGAATCGATAATAATTACCCTGTCCTGGACTCTTTCCAGGTGGCCGAAGCTTGTATATTCAAGATCATCATATACAAATTCTCTGTAAACTTCATCTGTAATTATGTAAAGATCGTTTTCAAGAGCCAGATCTGCTATCATGTTCATTTCGTCAGTTGTGTAAATTACGCCTGTTGGATTGCCGGGATTGGAGAGCAGTATTGCCTTTGTGTCTGGTTTAATAAGCTTTTTGATTTCCTCTTTTGGTGGAAGATGAAAGCCTTCTTCTGCTTTGGTGGTTATTGGAGCGATCTTTACGTTTATTGATGAGGCGAAGGCGTTATAATTGGCGTAAAAGGGTTCAGGGATCATTACTTCATCTCCGGGGTCACAGATGGCCATCATTGAGAAAAGCAGTGCTTCGCTACCTCCGTTAGTAACAATAACATGTTCCTTCTCGAAATCCATGTCATAGCTTTTGTAGTAATTGCGTATTGCGTCAATGAGTTCTTTGTTGCCCTGAGAGTTTGAATAAGCTATTACTTCCTGGGAAAAATTGCGTATTGCTTCAAGAAAACCCGGAGGTGTCACGATATCGGGCTGTCCAATATTAAGGTGAAACACAGTTTTGCCCTTTTCTTTTGCAGCGTCAGCGTAGGGTATAAGCTTTCTGATAGGTGATGCCTGCATGGTCTTAATTCTTTCGGAAAATTCCATTTAAAAAAACCCCCCATGTAAAAATAATGTTTCACAAAAAATGATAGCATAAAATCGGTTTTTAAGGTTTGAGTAATAAACATGTTTGAATATTCGTATTATAATTTCTACTTGCCAAGAAATGTTTTCCTTGTATTGTTAGTCTGTAAAAAACTGGGAATAGCCCTCAGGGTGGAAATTTTAAAGAGGTGATTACGTGTCTTCAGCTGGTTATTTAAAGACAGGAGATGTAAAAAAGCTCGCTCTCCAGGGAAAATTCAAGTTATGGGGAGTGGTATCAAGGATCAACAGTCGTAAGGACAAGAATGGCAAGACATTCTGGGATCTTGCTCTTATGGATGAACAGGGGCAGATAGAAGGGAAAGTATGGTCCAATGCCCAGTGGCTGGACAGGCAGGATCCAGGTGTAAAAGACAAGGTTCTTGAAGATGACATGATTTTAGAGATCGAGGGCAGAACTGTCGGAGTTCAGGGGCAGGTTGTTGAATTTCGAGGACAGCCTCAATATAACTTTAATGCTATTTATTACTTGCACCAGGAGGAATATCCTCCTCACGAATTTGTCCAGAAATCACCGATTCCGCTGGAAGAGCTGGAAAGTAGTTTTGATGATCTTGTTCAGGCTTGTTCAGGCCAGATCCATGATTTTCTGGAGTATGTTTTTTCTGGGGACCTTTACAAAGTCTTCAAAGTGGCTCCGGCAGCAGTTGCCCACCATCATGCCTATGTTCACGGACTACTGGAACATACTGTCAGGGTAAGCTCTTCAGCAAAGGCAATTGCTGAAACCTACCTCGATGGTGATTATCGCGTTGAACTGAATTATGTAATTGGAGGTGCTCTTTTGCATGACCTGGGCAAGATAGACGCCTACAAGCTAAATCCTGCTCCAGGCATAGCTGTACCGGGTTTTATTCATGACCATATAGCCCTTGGTTATGCTAAACTGGCGTCTTTGGCAAAGGATTTTGGTCTTGATGAAACCGTTTTCCTCCATCTTGGGCATATTCTTCTGAGTCATCACGGTTGCAAGGAATATGGATCTCCTGTTCTTCCTGCAACCCTTGAGGCTATGATTATTTCTTCAGCAGACGAGCTTGATTTTAAGCTTTTCTGCTATAAGAATTCCATAGAAAATCTTGATAAAGGTCAGGATATATCCGAATTCAATAATTCTACAGGTCGAAGATTCTGGAACTGGAACAGTATTGATGAGGCAGCAAGAGATCCCGAGAACAATGTCGACGGAGGACAGTAATGTCCTTTGAATTTGCAGTTACGAAAGACCATGAGAACAGAAGACTGGACAAGACCCTTCACTCTATCTGGCCAAGGCTGAGTTCTGGAGAACTCATGAAGGCCATAAGAAAGAGCAGGGTCAGGGTGAACGGCAGGAAGGCAGGTTGTGATTACAGGCTTGTCAGAGATGACACTATATACGTTCCATGGGATCCCCCTTCTGTGGATGTTCCAGCTAAAGCAAAGGCTTCTCTTGATGTTGTGTACAGGGACAGAGATGTCCTTTTTGTAAACAAACCTGCGGGGCTTCTATCCCAGTCATCACGAAAGAACGAGGACAGTGTGGTAACACGTGCCTGGAGTCTCTTTGAAGAACTGAATAACCCTTTAAGGATGCGGCCTGCAGCGGTAAATCGTCTGGATAGAAATACCAGTGGACTGATGATGATAGCAACGAACGGATCCGCTTTAAGGGAACTGCAGCAGATGTTCAGAGAAAACCTCCTTGAAAAACACTACCTTGCAGTAGTCGCTGGCAGAGCACCGTCAAAGGGGATAATTGATGAACCTTTGTTAAAGGATCCAAATACAAATATTGTCAGCGTAGATAAAAAAGGTAAGCCTTCGAAAACATGTTTTGAACTCCTTGCAACAAACGGAGAGATATCCATAGTTGATATAGAGTTAGTTACCGGAAGGGCTCATCAGGCAAGGGTACATCTTGCCTGGGCAGCTCTTCCTCTCCTGGGTGACATGAAATACGGAATTCCTGAATTGAACAATAAGTGGAGAAATAAAGGTGTAAAAAGACAAATGCTCCATTCCTGGAGTCTGAAATTTCCCGTTCCTGGCGGCCCATTTTCCAGATTTCCCGGACAAGTCTACAGGGCTCCTCTGTCAAGGGATTTCAAAATGATCCTTACCTTTCTTGGATGGGAATCCCTACTGGATAATTAAGGTTTCTTCGAAGATCCCACATACCTTTAAAGAAAGGGAACTGATATGATAACTACATTTCTTTTTCTTGACATGTGGATAATATACCCTATACTGGTATAGATTAACAGGGCTAATTAGAGGTGGGTCTCTTAAAGCAGAAAGAGATAAAAATAACAGATAAAGCTAGAAAAGTTCTTTTACACATAGGAACAATATTTCATTTCTACCATGGAGTTATTGGTTCTGGATGAACCTCAAGACGATCCGTTCTCGTTGGGATCGACAAGCTGGGAACAGGAAACTTCTATTCCGTGACTAATAGGGAGATAATATTATGGATGTCAGAAAGTATGGAATTTTCAGATGATTATGTGGGCCTTCAGGCCACAGACCTACTCCGGAATATTTATGTTTTTTCCGTCAATGCCCTTCCTCAGGGTTCTGCTTCATGTTAAACGTAATTATTAAAAACAGGGAGGTTATAATTTAATGAGTGATTTAAAACTTTCAATCAGTGACAAGGCTCTTGAATTTATGAAGAAAAAGGGCAAAGAGTTTCATCTTCTGGAGAAAACTGTATCTGCGGGATGACGTGGAAATGTAAAGACCGTTCTCGTTGAGGACGGACCTGCACCTTCCAGTGAATACAATGCACTTAAGGACGGAGAGATTACAGTATGGGTGCCATCTTACATGAACTTCAGTGACGATAAACTTAAGATCGATCTTGGAGGGTTTCCCTGGGCCAGATCTCTTAAAATAGTGCAGTAAAGGATTCCGAAACTACTGGGCCCGGGAAGGGCCCTTTTTTTATATGTTTTATCTCTCAGGATAAAATATTTGTAAATTTTTGATTTATAGATAATTTTCTATTGTATGCCAGTTATTAGGTACTAAGACCCATTTTTACTGCTCCGTAACAACCTTTTGTGAAGATGTGATATAGTAATCATGCATACCTCGGGCAAAAAGGGGGGGGTATTGCTGATGGCTACGGCCATTTTCAACTTTCCAGGAGGTGTTAGTCTATGTCAGTAGTAAAACGTACTTCAAGCAACGGTTTTCTTTCCAATTCTCTTGAGTATTTTTACGGTGCAGCCGAGGAAATGGGGCTTGAAGACGGACTCATTGAAATTCTCAGCAGATCGGAACGTCAGCTTTCAGTTTCGATCCCGGTAGAAATGGACGACGGTAGTATAAAGGTCTTTGACGGTTTCCGTGTCCAGCATTCTACAGCACTTGGTCCATCCAAGGGCGGTGTAAGATTCCATCCTAATGTTTCCCTTGAGGAATGTGAAGCTCTTGCAATGATGATGACCTGGAAATGCTCTCTTGCGGGTATTCCCTACGGCGGAGGAAAAGGCGGAGTTTGCTGTGAGCCAATGGAGCTTTCCAAAAAGGAAAAAGAAAAGATATCCAGAACCTGGGCTGCAAGGGTTGAGCCTCTTGTAGGAGCATGGTCTGATATACCTGCTCCTGACGTAAATACAGGTGGTCCCGAGATGGTCTGGTTTATGGATACCATCAGCAAGATGAGAAACAGGCTTGAGCCAGCAATTTTCACTGGAAAACCTGTACCACTCTGGGGTTCACAGGGAAGAACTGCTGCGACAGGATATGGAGTTGCGACCTGTGGTCTTGAGCTTTTCAAGTCCCTTGGTGTTAAACCTGCAGGTCAGACTGTGGCCATTCAGGGATTTGGAAATGTAGGTACCTATGCGGCACTGACATTTATTGAAGAAGGCTGCAAGGTTGTTGCCATAAGCGATATAACAGGAACCTATTACCATAAAGACGGCATTGATATTGAAAAGGCTGTAAACCATGTACAGAATGTTCATCCCAAGAAGCTTCTTGAAGGTTTTGAACAGGAAGGTCTCCAGAAACTTGATCTCAACGATATACTTTATCTTGATGTTGATCTATTCATTCCTGCTGCCCTTGAGGGTGTTATTACAAAGGACAACGCAGACAAAGTAAAGGCAAAATATATTGTTGAGGCTGCAAATGGTCCTATAACTGCAGACGGGGATTCTATTCTTTCATCAAAAGGTGTAATAATTGTTCCGGATTTCCTTGCTAACGCCGGTGGAGTAATTGGATCCTACTTTGAATGGGCCCAGGATCTTGGAGGTTACTTCTGGACAATAGAAGAGTATAATTCTAGATTAATTCGTATCATGAGTGATAATTTTTCGAGAGTCTGGGATTACAGCAAAGCCAGGGATATTAAAATGAGAAGGGCAGCTTTCATGGTTGCCATCGAAAGGGTAGCCGATGCTCACAGGATGAGAGGGGTATTCCTTTAAATCTGGTTTTGCATCTAATATAGAAGTAAAAAGCCGGGGCCTTAGGCCCCGGCTTTTTACTTCTATATCAGCTTCAGTCTGCTATGACAACTCCCCTGTTTTTGTCACCGTCAGAATAAACAGAGAAAGATCCTCTATATACTCTAACTGCCGGATCGGTATTAGTAGTGTAATCTGAAGAATCAAAGAAATCCTCGTCAAAAATATTGTCCTTTTCTCCCTTGTAAACAGGCATGTAAAGGATTCCGTCAATTTCAAGGTCCGTAAAAAAATGGGTACCAAAGGAGAGTTCTGGCATAAATCCTTCCTGTGGAATTCCCAGTTCCACAATACATACACAGTTGGTCAATTCATCATATCTGACAGGAACTCCCAGAAGAGGATTGCTGGATCCAACTCTTCCCGGAGCGACAAGGATGAATTTTTCCTTGATTAAAAGTGTGTTGACCTTTCCAACACTTCGGGCAATATGGTACCAGTCTCTGGTCTTGGCATAATGTTTGTGGTCTACCATAACAAGATATGGGATTTTTTCTTTTATACCGTCAGTTACCATTTTGTCGGCCTGAAGGATCACCTTTTTCGAGGTAAGGTCAGGCATATTATCTGAAACTGTATTTTCCTTCATCCAGAGAGGTCTTGCCTGAACTATTTCAATAATGTCTTCTGTGGGATAATATGCGAATTCTATATCAGCAGGAACTCCCATGGATTCTTCCAGCTCACGAAGAATTTTTTTCATACGTGCAAAGAAATGTTTAGATTTGTTCGCGAATTCCTCAAAGGTAAAACATATCTTTGAATCTTTTGGAAGAATAGCTCTTGCCTTACAGACCCGCATAAAGTATCCACCCTCTGAGTCTGAAGTGTAAAGTTGGGCGTAGTCAAAGAAATTATTATGGTAGGGAATAATTTCATTCCATATATTTTTGATATGAACAGTTACCAGGTCCCTCTTTTCTTTGTCTACTACCTGGAAATGCTCCTGGGCGTGCCTCATTATTTTGTAGGGATTTTGACCTTCGGGTCTCAGTGTCGGCATTGTCAGGGAGAAGGATCGGGCATAACCTCTCTTGGTGCTTGTTGTTCCCATTCCAAATACCAGACGGATAACGCCGTCGTCTGGGTTGATCCTCGTTGTCCATCTCTGATAGTACTTTGAGAATCCGACTCCTGCGAGGGTAGGATAATAGTATTTGCCTCTCCATTTGCCAGAGACACGCATTATAATAATTCCCATTGCATCCTCTCCCAATTCATGTTTATCCTTGTACGCCATGGCTATTGGAAAGAATATGCGGGCATAAATTCTTTTTATTTCATTTATTACTTCCTGTACTCTTTCTTCCAGGTCTTCCTGATCATTTATCAGAAATGTGGATCTATATTTTCCCGCAAAGGAATATTTGATGGAATCCTCAAGTATGCTGCTGCTTCTCACGATTATCGGATCCTTTATCTTTTTTAGAAAGGATCTTATAGCTTCTTCAGCGTAATCGGGAAAAGTTGTGTGAAAAAAGTATTTCTCTATGGTTTCAGGTTCTCGAAATGGAAGCCTTTCAGGGTGCTTTATCTGTTTGAAAATATTATCGTAGATCTCGGTGGAAAAGAAAATTGATGGAGGAAATGTTACCTTCTCCTTCAGATCAGGATCAGAGTCCCACAATTTTTTTATTCCAAAAAGAAGAGACCTGCCTTTTCCTCCGATAGATCCCTTACCGACAATTAATGGGGCAAAGGTCTCATCTTGCAGAGGATCCCAGGAAAAATAACTTTTTACCACATCTTCGTTATAGATCATTTGGTTCTCCTTCTCTTAGAGAGTTGGCAAATAAGATCTCGAAAGGCCAGAAAGGATCATTTATTATAAGTCTAATATATTGTATCAGAAAATACATTTCCCTGAATCTGAGGTTTTGCTTGCAGTCTTTTAAATTGTTGCAAAATCGTTTAACTGTTTTATAATAACAAAGTATAGGGTTATTGAGGCAACGCGCTATTGTAGCACTATCTTAAACTTGATCGTTTTTCCATAGTATTCAGTTAACAGGAAGGGGGATTTTCTTGCTTATGCCTTCAATCAATTCTTTTTCAGGCAACCTGCAAGAATCAATCATCTATTAGCTTATGGAGACAGGAGGAGAGAGATATGAATGCTCATGAAATGTTTGTAAAGCAGGTGGATGAAGCGGTTCCGTTTCTTACGGTAGAAGATGAGTATATTGAGATACTGAAAAACCCCAAGGAGGTCCTTGAGGTATCTATTCCTTTAAGACTCGATGATGGTGGGGTAAAAGTGGTTCGTGGATGGAGAAGTCACCATAATAACGCTCTTGGTCCGTATAAGGGAGGAGTCAGGTATCATCCCAATGTAAGCAGAGAAGAGGTAATAGCCCTTTCGTCGTGGATGACCGTTAAATGTGCAACTGCGCAGCTTCCCTATGGTGGTGGGAAGGGAGGGATATCAGTAAATATTAGGGACCTTTCTCCCTCTGAGATCGAACGGCTAAGTCGAGGCTATGCCATGGCAATAGCTCGTTTCACTGGTACAGATATAGATATTCCTGCACCTGATGTCTACACAAATCCCCAGGTGATGGCCTGGTTCGTGGATACCTACGAAAAGATAAATGGAAGAAGTGAACCTTCCTGTTATACAGGAAAACCGGTAGAAGCAGGAGGGTCCCTGGGCAGAGGAGATGCTACTTCAAGAGGCGGTACCTATATTTTGAGAGAGGCTCTGAAAAAACATGGTTTGGAGGGAAAAGAACTTACTGTTGCCGTACAGGGGTTTGGAAATGTTGGAGGGTATGGACACAAGCTTATTTCGGAAGAGCTGGGACTTAAGGTAGTTGCCGTTTCAGACAGCAGAGGCGGTACTTACAATCCGGGAGGACTTGATCACAGTTCTGTTAAAAAACACAAGACTGAGACAGGAAGTATAGCAGGTTTTTCCGGGGGCGAAGATATAACAAATGAAGAGCTCCTTGAACTTAACGTGGATATAGTTGTGCCTGCTGCACTTGAAGGTGTTATTACAGAGAGTAATGCTTCAGACATGAGGGCCTGTATCGTTCTCGAACTTGCAAATGGACCAACAACACCTCAGGCAGACGCCATTCTTAACGACAAAAATATTGAAGTTATACCTGATGTTCTGGCAAACTCTGGAGGGGTTACAGTAAGCTGTTTTGAGTGGATACAGGGAAGGACAGGTGATTACTGGACAGAAAAAGATGTACAGAAAAAGTTAGATGAGAAATTGACCACGGCATTTCATGAGATCTGGAAGATCAAGGAAGACTTCAAGATTAGCACACGTAAAGCAGCTTATGTTAGAGCAATATCCAGGATCGTGGCAGCAATGCGTTTCAAAGGTATATGGCCCTGATATTTATTAGCAGTTCTGAGAAAGTTCCGGAGTTCTTAAGAGCTCCGGAACTTTAAAAAGCATCACTTACAAAAACTGAACCAGTCCTTTTTCGTTCTCTCCGTCAAGAAAAGCTGAAAAACAGCCCTTGTAAATTCTTACTGCAGGATGCTTGCCCCTTTCGAAGGGGGCATTATCAAGCCATTGCTGGTTCAGGGTATTTTCGGGTTCTCCTTCGAATACAGGAAGGTACAGGATCTTGTCCACATCAAGGTCAAGGAAGAAATGTGTTCCATATGACAGTTCTGGCACGAAATCGCTTCTGGATATACCTATTTCGACAAGACAACCGCAATTGCATATTTCGTTGTATCTTACAGGAACACCCAGCATGGGATTGGCACTGCCCCATCTGCCTGGACCCGCAAGGATATAGTTCGTGCCTGCAAGTTTGCTGTTTATCCGTCCTACTTCCCTTGCTACTTCGAAATAATTGGAGTCTTTTCCATAAAGAGTATGATCTATGTAAACAAGATATGGAACATTTTCAAGTGTTCCATTGCTTACCATACGGTTTCCCCTGAGAATGATCTTCTCTTCAGGAGTATCCGGAATATTCACTTTTGCCATTTCCTCGTAACCTGCAAGGGGTCTCATCTGGATAAGACATAACTGTTCGGTTTCAGTTTCATATGTAAATTCCATATCAACAGGAATACCAACAGCTTCTTCAAGAAAAGAGACGAGCTTTTTGATCTTTTCAAAAAACAGGGGGTTCCTCCTGGGGAAATCGCTGAAAGAAAAGAGAGGTTTTCCCGTTTCTGTTTTTATAGAGCCTGCCCAGGTAAGAGCATTATCAGCGTAGAGCTCTATGAACGAAGTGGCATTTTTATGTTCTTTAAGTATAAATGGAAGATACTCCTTCAGGTTTGCCGTATTGAAGCATCTGTTTTCATGATCGATGAAATCAAATTCAGTCTGGCTTGTCGCACTTACCTCGCCTGGTGAATTTCCCTGGGGACGAAGTGCAGGATGTGAAAGGTAGAAAAGCCTCGCCTTAAGCCTGTCAACACTTCGTGTTCCCAGTCCAAAACAGAGCCTCAGGATGCCGTCTTCTTTTTTTATTCTTGTGGAAGGTCTGCGATAAACCTTTGAAAAGGCAGTTCCCGCCAACTCCGGGTAATACAGATTTCCATGCCTGGCTCCTACCACTGGTTCGACGAGTATACCCATAGCTTCGTCAGAGTCGGTAAATCCGTGTTTTTTTCTGTAGGCTTTTGCTGCAGGATTAAAAATGGAAGCCCATACCATTTTTATACAATTTAATATGGACTGCATGTTCATCTCCATATTATCCTGGTTAACGTAAAAACAAGTAGAATATTTACCTGCAAAAGATAATAAACGTGAATCTTCAAGGAGAGAGCTTGACCTTATCGCAAGAGGACAGTTATCAGCATGATCAACAAGTTTTTTTATATCATTGTAGAAACTTTTCCTGACTTTACCTCTCTGAAAGGCCAGACATATATTCTCATAAATTCTGTCCACGTCCTCTCCATCATTCCGGTAACTACAATTGTTGCAGTTAAGTTCTTCGTCAATATGGTTGTCAGTAATAAAATCGTAAAAGGCTTCAGTAGACAAAACATAATTAAAATCTGGAAAGTTTACCGTTTTTTCAAGTTCTGTTCCTCTTGTACTGTCAAAAGCGTAGGCCAATCCCTTTGCCTTGCCTCCAACTTCACCCTCTCCAATTAGAGAGCCCCGACTTTTAAAAAAAGGCTTTGGATCATATGTGTCAAAATTCATGAACATTTGTCCTTCCTGATATTCTTTATTAAAATCATTTTATCATAGCGTTAATGAAAAATAATTAAAACAACCATAAGTATATGAAATATTCTCAACATTACATGGTAAACTGATGCAGTATATCACCTTTCGGTGACATTTTTTACTTAATCAGATATACTAACAAATATTTTGAATTTATCAGATAGTTTTCAGGGGGTCTTTAAAGATGAACAGGAAACTCGATGAACTATTGTACCAGATGTATGAATCACGTCCGGATGAGCAAATGTTCTGGTGGAACGGGAAGTGGCTGAGCAGGAAGGATGTTAACAGTCTTGTTTCTTCCTATGAGGAAAAGCTCAGAGGAGCAGGTTTTAAACCTGGGTATCGTATAGCTACATTAATGCCTAACTGTCCTGCCCTGATGGCGCTTTCAATAGCCTGCTGGAGGCTCGACGGTGCAGTTGTTCCATTGAATCTCACTGACAGAGGGGAATCATTAATAAAATATCTTACACATGCAGAACCTTTTGCTGTAATTGCTCCTGATCTTCCCGGAAAATCCTCTATTGATCAGTCCAGTTTCCCTTTACCTCTCGTAAAAGCACCACTTGAAGGAGGTATTCCTTCTTTTCAGGGAACTGCAGTCAAACCCGGCAGGCCAGATACGGCTGTCATGTTCTACACATCTGGAACAACTGGTTTTCCAAAGGCTGTCCCTCTTTCTCATTCAAACATTGGAAGCAACGTATTTGCGTCCATAGACCAGTTCGAGGATCTTGATATCGATAAAGATATTATAATGAACGCTCTTCCGAACTTTCATGCTCTTGGGTTTGTGGCAAGCGGAGTTCTTGCAATGTTGTCAGGAATGAAGCAGCTTATTCTGCCAAATTTTATGCCGCCGGAAACCTCCTTACAGGCCATGGTGCATTCTGGAGCTAATTTTGTCATTGCAGTACCTGCAATGATCTCTTTTCTTGTTGCTGCAGCTGCAAGAGGTGCTGAGGTTCCTTCAAACCTCAAAAATCTTATAAGTGGAGGGGACCGTTTCCCTGCAGATCTTGATACCAGGGTTCAACGTCTTCTTGGAGTCGGAGTTTGTGAAGGATACGGTTTGACTGAGTGTTCACCGGTAGTGGCTGTCAATCCTTCTGTGGCAGGAAGAAAACTCGGAAGTGTAGGACCGGTTCTCCCTGGCTTTGAATATGAGGTAAGAGACGATGGAGGTCAGGTCCTTGGCAGAAATGAGGAGGGAATCCTCTGGCTGAGAGGTCCTTCTGTTACTTCAGGTTATTTCAGAGATCCTGAAAATACGGCTGAGAAGTTCAAAAACGGTTGGTTCAATACAGGGGATATCGTAATTGTTGATGAAGATGGCTATATTTCCATTAAGGAGAGGGCCAGTGATCTCGTAATAGTCGGTGGATTCAATGTATATCCACAGGAAGTTGAGCTTGTGCTTAATTCCCATCCCAAAGTAAGAGAATCTGCCGTAGTTGGTATTCATCATACCGTCAGCGGACAAATTGTAAAGGCTTTTGTGATAAAACAGGAAAAGGAAGTTTCCAGCAGGGAGCTTATGAGCTACTGTAAGGAGCGTCTGGCACACTATAAAACACCGAGGGTTATAGAGTTTGTTGAAGATTTTCCCAGAAACAGTCTTGGCAAGATTTTAAGGCGTAAATTAAGAGACTGGTAATGTGTAAAGGCTTAACAGGAGGGGCCTTCCTCTTACATGGAGGGCCCTTCTGTTAAAGATAGAGACTCAAGAGCAGTCTGGATATCAGGAAAGCTTATGGGCGCATCCTTCAGAACATCCCCAATAGCTATGAACGTTCCATATCCCAGTTTTTCCATGCTTTCCCTGTCACTTCCTGCATCTCCGAAGTACAGTGGTTTTTTGCTCTTCAGCCTTTTACAGATTATTTCCAGTCCTTTGGGTGAAGGTTTTTTGATGCCTTCTTCTGCTGTAATGGCAAGTTCAGAGGGAAAATCCTCCCAACTCAGTATTTTCAATGCAAGTTCAAGTTCATATTTGTATCTTCCTGTATATATTCCGGAGGGAAGGGCGAGGTTATGCCAGCTTAAATCAAGATAGGGTCTTTCGAATCTCCATAACCCTCTACATTTTACCAGGGAAGGAAATTTGCCAGTAGCTTTCAAAAAAATCTCCTCTCCGTAATAGATCTCCGAGCAAAGTTTCCTTACAAGTTTCCTGGGGACTTTAATGCCATAATTGTGACGGATCCACTGCTCAATATCTCCACCTTTAAAATTATCAAGAATCCCCTGAAGATCTGTGACACCGGGAAAGCTTTCAGAAAGGCTTTTTCTTTGGGAAGATGCTGCAATATTAATAAGTATCCAGACGATGTCGAAATCATCGTTGAAATAAGGATAA
>CAZFJG010000004.1:0-45796 GCA_964519285.1 uncultured Synergistales bacterium
GGAGGCGAATGTTCACTGGTGTGGGCCCCGGGCTTCAAACCCGGTCGGGAGGCGCTTTTGGGTGTCTCCGGTGGGTTCGATTCCCACACGCCTCCGCCATATTTTCAGTTTCCCCCTTTCAGAGGATCCTTGTTTTCAAGTCTTCCGTATTTCCCAAAAAACAAAACCTTATCTGTTCTTATGAATCCTGGTATCTATTATTGGAGTTACGTAGTCATACTGATATTCAGCATCCCAGGGAAAAAGGATCCATGTATCCTGGCTTACTTCTGTAATAAAAGTATCCACAAATGGACGCCCCTCGGGCTTTGCATACACTGTTGCGAAGTGAGCTTTTGGAAGACGGTTCCTTATAAGTTTAGCTGTTTTCCCGGTGTCTACAAGATCATCTATAATAAGCCATTTTGACTGGTCTTCACCTGGATCATTGAGGTCCTTGAGCAGAGAGATCTCTCCCTGGTCCCTTATGGTGTAGCTTGAAACACATATTGTATCGATCCTGTGGATATTCAGTTCTCTTGCCATGATAGCTGCTGGAATAAGTCCACCACGGGCAATTCCAATTATCCATTCAAAAGGTCTTTCCTCGATTATTCGCCATGCGAGGGCCTTGCAGTCCTGGTGGAGTTGTCCCCAGGAGACTCTGTAGGTTTTGTGATATCTCTCCGATCCTGACATGAATATACCTCTTTCATATATCTGATTTTGTCTGAGCTCAAATGTCTGGAACTCATAATAAATCATATTAAGAAGTTATTCCAGGTAAATTCTTAAAAATAAGGTTGATAAAAAACTATTTTTGTTCATAATTGTAAGGGTAATATTAATTCAAATCAGGAGGGGTCTTTTTTATGAAAAGGATATTTTGTCTGGTGGCAGCCTTGATGCTTTGTCTTGTGTCGATGCCGGCCTTTGCAATGGATGCAATTCCTGAGGAAGATGTTAAGGCAGGTTTTATCTACATCGGTCCTGTTGGAGATGGAGGATGGACCTACATGCACGATCAGGGCAGGCTTGAGATGGAAGAAGCTTTCCCGGAAATGTCCTCCAGTTACGTAGAGTCTGTACCAGAAGGACCAGACTCGGCAAGAGTAATGGAAACATTCGTACAGAGGGGATTTCAGGTAATTTTTGCTACTTCCTTTGGTTATATGGATTTTGTACAGGAAGTTGCAAAAAGACATCCTGAAGTAGTTTTCATGCATTGTTCCGGATACAAGAGAGCAGACAATGTTGGAACATATTTTGGAAGAATGTACCAGGCAAGGTACCTTTCCGGACTTGTTGCTGGTTCAATGAGTGAAAGCAATGTAATCGGTTTTGTGGCAGCTCAGCCTATTCCGGAAGTAATAAGGGGAATTAATGCCTTTACTCTTGGTGCAAAAAAGGTGAATCCTGATGTTCAGGTTAAGGTTATATGGCTTTTCTCATGGTTCGATCCTGGGAAAGAAAAAGAAGCAACCAAGGCTCTTATCGACGCTGGAGCAGATGTAATAGGGATGCACGCAGATTCTGGAGCAACTCCACAGACGGCTGAAGAGGCTGGAGTCTATGTAGTAGGCTATAATAATGATATGAGCGAGTATGCTCCTACAAAACACCTTACTGCTCCTGTGTGGAACTGGGGAATGATTTATAAGGCTACTATTGAAAATGTAGTTAATGGTACCTGGGAATCCTCAGATATATGGTGGGGTCTCAAGGAAGGACTTGTCGGTCTTTCTCCTTTCGGCGAAGCAGTTCCTGAAGATGTAAGAGACCTTGTCGAAAAAGAATCCGACAGGATAATAAAGGGAGAATGGGATGTCTTTCACGGTCCTGTAAAAAACCAGTCAGGCGAGTTAATTGTAGCAGAGGGTGAAGCCATGAGCGATGCCGATATGCTTTCCATGAGCTGGTTCGTAGATGGCGTAAAGGGTAATATACCTAAATAGTTTATTCCGGAAGTGCAGATACCTTCCGTGTTGAAAAAGAAAGATCCTGTAACAATTTAAAACACAGCGGGGACGCCCCATGTTCCCCTGTGTTTTTTCCATTTTACATAAGTATTACCATTTCTGTTATTATTTACTGGTTATATAAACAATAGTCAGTTTTAATCTTACAGTTTAACCAGGAGCGTATAAATGTCCTTTCAGCAGAACTGTTGCCTCGTAGAGATGAAAAATATCACTAAAAAGTTTGCCGGATTCCATGCCAACGACAAAGTTGATTTCGACGTCAGGCCTGGGGAGGTCCATGCATTGTTGGGTGAAAACGGAGCTGGCAAAAGCACCCTTATGAACGTCCTTTGTGGCCTTTACTTTCAGGAAGAGGGAACAATAAGTATTGAAAACAGGATTGTAGAGCTCAAAAATCCCAAGGACGCGATCTTAAACGGTATCGGCATGGTACACCAGCATTTCATGCTGGTGCCGAGCCAGACAGTTTGGGAGAATATGATACTTGGTCTGGATAATATCCCCCAGTTTTTGCCTAAACACAGGGTCATCGAAAAAATAAAGGAGATCTCTAAAAAATACGGCCTTCACGTTGATCCGGAAGCAAAAACATGGCAGCTTTCAATAGGAGAACAGCAGAGAGTTGCGATACTGAGGGTTCTTTACCGGCAGGCTTCAGTACTGATCCTTGATGAACCTACGGCTGTCCTGACCCCCCAGGAGTCAAAAAAACTCTTCCAAACTGTAATGCAAATGAGAAGCGAGGGACACGGAATTGTCTTTATTTCTCACAAACTGGATGAGGTAATGGAATTTTCTGACAGGATAACTATCTTGAGAAAGGGCAGGAAGATCGCTACGGTAGAGACTGATTCCGTGACCAAGCAGCGTCTGGCTGAAATGATGGTAGGAGAAAAAGTTGCCTTTTCCGTGGATAAACCTGATATGGATCCGGGAAAGACAGTTATGGAGATAGATAACATCTCAGTTCTCAATGACAGGGGAAGAGAAGCAGTCAGGAATATATCCCTGGAGTTGAGGCAGAACGAGATTATTGGAGTTGCCGGTATAGCAGGAAATGGGCAGAATGAGTTGTGTGAAGCTATCGTGGGATTACGTAAACCTGTTTCAGGCAAAATATACATGTTCGGAAAAGATCTAACCTCTGCAAGACCAAAGGCCTACATATCCGAGGGAGTAAGGTACATTCCTGCGGACAGGAAGGGAACCGGTCTTATTCCCAACATGAACATAAATGAAAATGCAATATTGAAAAAATACTGGCAAAAACCTGTTTCCAGGGGGTTCAGGATTGACTGGCGTGCTGTTCTGGATTTTGCGAAAGCCATTGTTGACAAGTTTCATGTAGATGCACCATCTATGGAAACACCTGTAAGGAACCTCTCAGGGGGGAACCTGCAGAAACTGATGCTTGGAAGAGAACTTAAAGACGAGCCTAATCTGCTTGTTGCTGTCCATCCAACATGGGGGCTGGATGTCGCAGCCACTACTTTTGTAAGGGAAACACTCCTGCTCGAAAGAAGCAGGGGAGCTTCGATCCTTTTCGTTTCAGAGGACCTTTCAGAGCTGGTTTCCATAAGTGACAGGCTGGCCGTTATTCATGGAGGGGAATTTATGGGTATGATAGATGATCCTTCTTCTGTCGATCTTGAGACTGTTGGTCTGATGATGGCTGGAACACCTGCTTCAGAGATCTTTCCGGGGGGTAAGTCATGATCCGTGGATTAAAGGTTGAAAAAAGATTATACAGGCCCAGATGGCTTTCTGTGTTAATTCCTGTTTCCGGTATGATCCTTGCTCTGATCGCTTCAGGCTTTTTTATGTATCTTCTTGGAGTTTCACCATTAAAGGCGTTTAAGGAAGTTATTTATTCAGCACTTGGAAGCAAATACGGAATAAGTGAGACTATTGTAAAAGCCGTACCCCTTGCTCTCGCTGGTATTGCCGTTCTGCTCAGTTTCAAAATGATAATATGGAACATAGGTGCCGAAGGACAGATTGTTATCGGAGCGCTTGCCACTACAGCAGTTGTTCGTTACATGTTTATTGACAATCCAATAGTAATGTTCATTCTAATGATAATGGCTTCGTGTATTGCAGGTGGCTTGTGGGCAGCTTTTGCCGGTTACCTCAAGGCCAGGTGGAACGTTAACGAGATAATAACTACGCTTATGCTTAACTACATTGCTATTCATCTTATGGAGCATTTTATTTACGGCCCCTGGCGTGATCCGGCCAGTCTTGGATTTCCGATGACGAAACCTTTTCCAGATGCTGCAAGGCTTTATCAATTTGCAGACACAAGAGTTCACGTTGGAATTATAATCGCTATCATTCTGGGACTTCTGTTTTACTGGATATTCAAAAATACACGATGGGGTTATGAAGTAAGGGTTATTGGAGAAAATCCGCGGGCAGCAGATTTTGCCGGGATTAATTACGTTTGGAACGTTGTCTTTGTGATGTTCCTTTCCGGTGCTATTTGTGGAATTGCCGGAATGACCGAGATAGCTGGTCTTCAGGGAAGGCTGCAGAGCGGGTTTTCTGGAGGATTTGGCTATACTGCCATAATCGTTGCCTGGCTAGCAAGGCTTAATCCACTTTCTGTCCTTTTTGTATCTTTTTTCATGGGAATTCTACTTGTTGGAGGAGATACTCTTCAGATAGTCATGAGACTCCCTCTTTCCAGCACACTTGTCATACAGGGACTTATATTGTTTTTCCTGCTTGGGGGAGAGTTTTTCAGAAGATACAGGATAAAGTTTATAACAGGAAAGGAACAGTAAAATGGAAATGCTAATAACTATTCTTTCCGCAGCTGTGCGAAGTGGAACACCTATACTTTACGCTACCCTGGGTGAGATCCTGACGGAAAAATCAGGTGTGCTTAACCTCGGACTTGAAGGTATCATGTTGATCGGAGCCTTTACGGGATTTTCTGTTACATACTCGACGGGTAATCCCTGGCTTGGAGTTCTGGCTGCCTTTATAGCAGGAATGTGCTTTACTCTTATTCATGCCTTTCTTTCGATCACTATGGGAGCCAACCAGGTTGTAAGCGGACTCGCGTTAACCATGACAGGTACAGGAGCAACATCTCTTCTTGGAAGACATTATATAGGTGAAACCATAAAAGGTTTCAGTATAACCCCTGTTCCCTACTTAAGTGATATCCCTTTTCTGGGACCAGTTCTGTTTAATCATGATGTTCTTGTTTACCTTTCTTTCCTTTTCGTCTTTGTATTGGCCTTTTTTCTCAATCATACGAGGTTCGGATTGAATCTGAGAGCAGTGGGTGACAGCCCCAGATCCGCTGATGCTGCGGGTCTGAACGTTCAGAAGATCCGTTACATCTATACAGTGATTGGAGGGGGTATAGTCGCCATTGGAGGAGCCTACATGTCTGTTGCCTATACAAAGATGTGGGGAGACCTTATGACTGCTGGTAGGGGATGGATAGCTATTGCCCTTGTGATCTTTGCTATCTGGCATCCGGCGAGAGCTGCCTTTGGTGCTTATCTCTTCGGTGGAGTTACAGCCTTTCAGCTCAGGCTGCAGACTGCAGGTACAAACATATCTGCTTCTCTTTTGATGACCCTTCCTTACGTTCTTACGATCATGGTGCTCTTCTTTATTTCAGTAAGGCAGGGTAAGGGAATTCTTTTTGGTTCTCCTGCAGGACTTGGACAGCCTTATTACAGGGAAGAAAGAGAGTAGAGGAAAACTCTACTCTCTTTCTCAGTTGATCCTGACATCAAGCTCGTTATTAATTCTGTCTATAGTAACTGTACAACCTTCCTTTGCCTGACTGCCTATAATGGCCCTTGCCAGTTGAGTTTCAACCTGGTGGACAATAAAACGTTTCATTGGTCTGGCACCATATACAGGGTCGTAGCCTTCCCTCGCGATAAGATCAAGGGCATTTTCCGTTACTTTCAGAGAGATACGCTGCGATGCGAGACGATCCTCGAGGCGTTTTACCTGTAACCTGGCTATTTCCTTAATCTCGTCAAGAGACAGTGATTTGAACAGTACAATATCATCCACCCTGTTCAGAAATTCCGGCCTGAAGTTGTTCCTGAGCTCGGCCATTACTTTTTTCCTTGTCTGTTCATTAACATCTCCGCCATAAGTTATTCCTTCTACAAGCCAGGTTGCACCAATGTTGCTTGTCATAATTATCACTGCGTTCTTAAAATCGACAGTTCTGCCGTGACTGTCCGTTATCCTTCCATCGTCAAGGATCTGGAGTAGTATGTTGAAGACATCCCGATGAGCCTTTTCGATCTCATCAAAGAGTATTACGGAATAGGGTTTTCTCCTGACCGTTTCTGTAAGCTGACCTCCTTCTTCATATCCTATATAACCTGGAGGTGCTCCAATCAGCCTGGCTACAGAATGTTTCTCCATGTATTCTGACATATCTATCCTTACCATGTTTTCTTCTGTATCGAAGAGGGCTTCTGCCAGTGATCTGGCTAGTTCAGTTTTTCCTACGCCGGTAGGTCCGAGAAAGATAAAGGAGCCGATAGGTCTGTTGGGGTCCTTTATGCCGGCTCTTGCCCTCAGGACGGCATCAGAGACGAGTTTTACCGCTTCATCCTGACCGATGACCCTTTTATGGAGGATATCTTCCATTTTGAGAAGTTTCTGCCTTTCTCCCTCCATAAGCCGGGAAACAGGTATTCCTGTCCATTTGCTCACGATCATGGAAATTTCCTCATCGGAAACTTCTTCCCTCAACAATGGTTGATCTGTAGAGCGGTTCTCAAGTTTCTCTTCAGCTTCCTTCAATTCTCTCTGGAGTCTCGGAAGTTCCCCATGTTTCAATTCTGCAGCCCGGTTCAGATCGTAATTGCGCTCGGCATTCTCTACATCTGAACGGACCTGTTCTATGTTTTCTCTCAATGCTCTAACCTTAGAGATGGCATCTTTTTCTGACTCATATCTTGCTCTCAGGGATTCCGATTTCTCTCTGGCCTGCTGAAGTTCCTTTCGAAGTTCAGCAAGTCTTTCCATACTTGCCTCATCGTCTTCTTTGTTCAGGGCTGCTTCCTCGATCTCGAGTTGCATAACCCTTCTTGTAATGGCGTCAAGTTCCGCTGGCATGGAGTCGATCTCTGTTCTCAGCATCGCACAAGCTTCATCAACAAGATCTATTGCCTTGTCAGGTAAAAACCTGCTGGTGATATATCTGTCAGAAAGAACAGCAGCAGATACTATAGCATTGTCCTTAATTCTGACTCCATGGTGTACCTGGAATCTTTCCTTCAGCCCTCTTAGAATAGAAATAGTATCCTCCACAGAAGGTTCATCCACTATTACGGTCTGGAATCTTCTTTCAAGGGCTGCGTCCTTTTCGATATGTTCCCTGTATTCATCAAGAGTGGTAGCTCCTATACAGTGGAGTTCTCCCCTGGCCAGCATTGGTTTCAGCATGTTACCTGCATCAAGAGTACCTTCTGCTTTTCCTGCCCCTACAATGTTGTGCAGCTCGTCAATGAAAAGTAGTATATGTCCGTCACTTTCCTTGATCTCGTTGAGGACGGCCTTAAGGCGTTCTTCAAATTCTCCTCGGAATTTGGCCCCAGCCAGCAGGGATCCTATATCCAGCATGAAAATGGTTTTGTCTTTGAGACCTTCAGGTACGTCTCCCTTGACTATTCTATGAGCCAGACCTTCTACTATGGCGGTCTTGCCCACGCCGGGTTCTCCTACAAGTACAGGATTGTTCTTTGTTTTTCTGCTGAGTATCCTTACAATCCTTCTTATTTCCTCATCCCTGCCAATGACTGGATCAAGACGATTTTCCCGTACCTCCCGTACTAGGTCTCTTCCATATCTCTCAAGGGCCTGATAGGTGTTTTCAGGATTGGAGCTCTGGACTCTCTGGTGTCCTCTTACATCGTTCAGAGCGCTGAGCAGCTTTTCAGGAGTTATGCCAAAACTGCCAAAGACAGAAGACAGATTTATGTCGGATCTGTCTTCAAGTATCGTGTAAAAAATGTGTTCAACTGACACATACTCATCTTTCATCCTGTCTGCCCGTTCCATAGCTTTTACAAGTGTTTTCGAAAGAGGGGCGGATATGTATATGTTTCCTGGTTTAACTCCAGGACCACTGACCCTTGGTCTGCGAGACAGTTCATTTTCAAGAGATCTGTTTAACGCGGATACGTCTACTTCCATTTTGTTCAAAAGGGAAGGGATAAGCCCTTTTTCCTGATTGACAAGACTAATGGCCAGATGTATCGTATCAACCTGTTGATGGCCTTCTTTTATTGCAACATTCTGTGCTTCTGCTATCGCATTTTGTGATTTCTCTGTAAATCTGTTCAAATCCATGATGATCCTCCATAAATGAAAAAATTACTGACCAGTACTGACCATTATAATGGTCAAAACTGGTCAGTCAAGTAGGAAGTTACGAATAATTTAAAATTGATTTTTGTATTACTGCCTTCAGGTGAATAATCCAACCGGCTGATGATCTTTTGACGATTTTAAACGGCAAGACCAATAAGAGAGACAGGTAATTTTATTATGAGACACGAATTTAAAAAAAATGGAATTACAACGGGAAGGATAGTGAGAGCAGGACTTATTGCAAGTATCTACTGTGTGATGGTGCTTGTTTTTGCACCTCTTTCATACGGTCCGATACAGGTCAGGATAGCTGAAGCTCTGACATTGCTGCCTTATCTTTGGGTTGAAGCAATTCCTGGGCTCTTTGTGGGGTGTGTTATTGCTAATTTTGCTGGTGGGTTCGGAATTGCCGATGTCATTTTTGGTAGTTTTGCAACTCTCGTTGCTGCATGGATCACAGGAAAGATGCCCAATGTTTATCTTGCTGCCCTTCCTCCTGTTGTTGTAAACATGCTTGTGGTGGGAGCCATGCTTTCAGTTGTACTGGAACTGCCATTTTTCAGTACTGCCCTTTATGTAGGAGCAGGTCAGGCTGTGGCCTGTTTTGGACTTGGAGTACCTCTTGCAATATACATTGAGAAAAAAGCAGGAAAGAAAAGGATGTAATCCTGTATCTTTCCTGCTTTTTTAAATTATAGCTTTTTCTTCCACTTAGGACCATGAGGTGTGTCTTCAATAACGATACCCTTTTCCAACAGTTCATCCCTTATGGCATCGGCTTTTGAGAAGTCTCTGGATTTCCTCGCTTCTTCCCGCATCTGAATCATCTTTTCTATTTCGTCCTCAGCTTCTTCCTGTATAGAGGTAATTCCTATGACTCCGAAGATGCTGTCAAAATCCTCGAAAAATTTACGCGCCCGGGAAAGGACAGATCTGTCAAGAGTAGCACTTTCCTTCATGTAAGTATTGACAAGCCGGACATATTCGAAAACAACTCCTGTTGCTCCGGCAGTATTAAAATCATCATCCATTTCTTCCTTGAACTTCTTTTCAAGGTTTTCCATCTCCATAAGGATTGTTTCATCCTTCTGGTCCTTGAATTCCCTGTTCTTCATGGCATGATCGAGGTCCGAAATGCAGTTCTGGAGCCTTCCTACCGCGGAAGCAGCCTGTTCTATTCCTTCAGGAGCAAAATTGATAGGAGACCTGTAATGGGCACTTAGCATGAACATTCTCAAAGCAAGGGGAGAGTATTTTTCCCTTGCAGCCCTGGCTGTGAGGAAATTGCCAAGTGATTTTGACATCTTTTCCTTATCTATCAGTAAGTAACCGTTATGGATCCAGTATTTCACGAAGGTCCTGCCAGTTGCTGCTTCTGCCTGGGCGATCTCGTTCTCGTGGTGGGGAAAGGTCAGGTCTGCTCCTCCTGAATGGATATCAATTGTTTCCCCGAGTAACTTCATTGACATTGCGCTGCATTCGATATGCCATCCCGGGCGTCCCTCTCCCCAGGGACTTTGCCAGTAGGGTTCGTTGGGTTTTTTCCCTTTCCAGAGTGCAAAATCAAGGGGATGTTCTTTGTCAGGGTTTAGATCGACTCTTGCTCCTGACTGCAGTTCCTCAAGAGACTGTTTAGACAGTTTGCCATATTCGCTGAAACTGGACACACTGAAATAGACGTCCTGTCCGAGAACATAAGCATGACCATTGTCCAGCAGCTTTTTTATCAATTTTATAATGTCATCAATGTGTTCTGTAGCTCTCGGATAGTGATCAGCTCGTTTTATTCCAAGTGCGTCTGCATCCTCGAAATAGTCTGCTATTGTTTTTTCTGCAAGTTCAGGTACAGTTATTCCAAGCTCATTTGCCCTGTTTATCATCTTGTCATCGATGTCTGTAAAGTTCTGGACAAAGGTTACTTCATATCCTGAATATTCCAGGTATCTACGAAGTACATCAAAAACTATGAAAGGGCGTGAGTTGCCTATATGGAAGTAGTTGTATACAGTGGGTCCGCAGCTGTAAAAACCTACTTTGCCAGGATTTAACGGCTCAAAGGTCTCTTTTTTTCGTGTGAGATCATTGTAAAGTTTAAGACTCATTACGGGCACCTCCAAATGGTTATTTTATTACTTTACATAGAGTATTATATAATTGGCGATTATAATAATAACATTTGATCTTGAGTCTACAAGAAGAAAAAGCATTAATTTGCAGGAAGGGGTCAGGAATAGCCTGAAATGAACCAGAATTATAGCAGTAAAGTTCGGGAACTGGTAAGAAGTTTTCCTTCAAGACCAGGTGTATACCTTATGCATGATGAAAATGGCAATGTTATATACGTGGGGAAGGCAAAAAACCTGAAAAAAAGAGTGTCCTCCTATTTCAGACATAGCGGTTTTGCTTCTCCCAGACTTGCCAAACTGGTCAAAAGCATAGAGGACATTTCAATAATACGTACAGAATCAGAGGCAGAAGCATTTATTGTTGAAGCAAGGCTGATAAAAAAATACAGTCCTTTTTTTAATGTTGATCTTAAAATGAGTGATCGTTATCCCTATGTAAGGATAACTTCAGAAAGATTTCCGAGGGTTCTGATCACGAGGAATCGGAGAAAAGACGACAACTGTACTTATATCGGGCCTTTTGTCGCTGCCGGGGAAATTAGAAACCTTTTAAGGCTGATTCAGAGGTATTTCCCTCTCAGGACCTGTTCTTTAAATCTCGATAAAACCACCTTAAAAAGGCCCTGTATCAATTATTCCATTGGTAGATGTCCCGGACCCTGTTGTGGAATGTGTTCAGAAAGAGAATACAGGGAGAGGGTTGATGATATTATCCTGCTTTTAAGAGGCAAGGGAGCAGACCTGGTGGACAGGTTGAGAACCAGAATGGACGAAGCATCGTTCAGACTGGCCTTTGAGGAAGCGTCAAAACACAGAGATGCCATAAGGGCGATCTGGAAACTCAGCAGACAGAAGATATCTTCCAGTCTTGAGGGAGATCTTGATAAAAATACCTGGGATATCATGAACAGACTACAGGAAAAACTGAATCTGCCTGTTCTGCCATGGCGTATTGATGGTTTTGATATCTCACACAGCCACGGAGAGGCGACCTATGGAGTTGTCGTTGTTTTCGAACAGGGAATTCCCAATCCTTCACTTTACAGGAAATTCTCCATAAGATCGGTGGAGGGTATAGACGATTTCAGAAGTATGGCTGAAACAGTGAAAAGAAGATACAGTCGATGTCTTTCAGGGGAAGAACCACTTCCTCAATTGGCAGTAATAGACGGAGGTCCGGTTCAGCTTGATTTTGCAAAGAAGACCCTTAATGAAATGGGCCTTGAGAAAGTTCCTGTAGTGGCCCTTGCGAAAAGAGAGGAACTTGTATATCTCACAGGCAGGGAAGAACCGGTTCATATGTCACTTGACGATGAAGCCTTGAAGCTTCTTCAGAGGGTCAGAAATGAATCTCACCGTTTTGCAGTAAACGCTCACAGGAAAGGTTACGGCAAAAAGCTTGGAAGGAACGCTCTACAGGATATACCGGGAGTAGGCAAGCACAAGGCTGCTAATCTTCTTTCTCATTTCGGAAGCGTAAAGAATATCTCTTCCCTCGAACCGGAAAAATTGACTCAGGTAGAGGGTATTGGTCCAGTTCTGGCCGAAAAGATACACTTAAGTCTTAATGGAAGCAGCGGAGAGGAGGGAGCCCGTGAGGCAACATGAGATAGACAGATATTACATGCGCATAGCCCTGAGTCAGGCCATGAGGGGTGAACTTGCAACTCCTAATCCAAGGGTGGGCTGTGTCATTGTTAACAGTTCCGGAATAGTAGCAACTGCTTATCACGCGCAATGTGGACAGGATCATGCGGAAGCAGCTGCCCTGAAAAAAGCAAAAGATAGAGCAAGAGGATCAACTGCCTATGTTACCCTCGAACCCTGTTCTCATTACGGCAGGACACCTCCCTGTGCACCGAGACTTGTTGAAGCGGGAGTTAAGAGGGTTGTAACGGGAACAGGAGATCCGGATCCAAGGGTAAGAGGAAGAGGAGTGGACATTCTTCTAAAAGGTGGAGTTGAAGTTACTGAGGGCATTCTTGAGGATGAATGTCGCTGGATCAACAGGGGGTTTATCAGAAGACAAAAAGCCAAAAGGCCCTGGGTGATCCTGAAGTCAGCTGTAACTCTTGACGGGAAGATAGCCCTTCTTTCCGGTGAAAGTAGATGGATAACTGGTTATACTGCAAGGAAGATGGCCCATTTGTTGAGAGGTTCTACCGATGCTGTGATGGTGGGGGCTGGGACTTGTAGAACTGATGATCCCAAACTGACCCTCAGGGAAGCGGAAGGAAGGGAGTCGCTGAAAATAGTCATTGATCCTTCCCTTTCAATACCCTTTAATGCCAGCATTTACCTTGAAGGCAGGGGCATTATAATTGCATCGGCAGGTAAAAGTAAAATGATCTCCGGGACTGACGGGGCTTCCAATTTCAGAATAGAGGAAATAAAACCAGAACCTGGTGGACATCTTGCTCCTGAGGATATACTTGCAACACTTGGCAGTCTCGGTATTAATTCAGTATTAGTGGAGGGTGGAGCAAAGGTTACATCTGACCTTCTTAAAAAAGGTCTTGTTGATGAGGTCAGTCTTTTTGTTTCCCCATCCATAGTCGGAAAGGGTCTTTCCTTTACGGAATATTTGGAAACAGCTTTTATGAAGGAAAAAATACGGCTCAAAAATGTTAGAATAAGCTCCGTTGGAAAAGACTTTCTGATTGAAGGGATACCGGAATGTTCACTGGACTTATAGAGACAAAAGGCAGGATCGCTGGCATAAAAAAACATAGAGAAATAGTCAGGTTCCAGATAATGTCACCTGTTATAGCATCTGATGCAAGACCTGGAGATTCAGTTTCTGTATCTGGAGTCTGCCTGACGGTCTGTGAAAGGTCTTCTGAAACCTTCATAGTTGAAATGATGTCCGAAACAAGCGTCAGAACGACCCTTGGATGGAAAAAAACTGGAGATGAAGTTAACCTGGAGCGGGCTCTTTCTGCTTCCGGAAGGCTTGATGGCCACTTCGTTACAGGACATGTTGACGGACTTGCCCTTCTTGATGGAATAAAGGACATGGGAGGTTCGTATATATATACTTTCACAGCAGAAAGGGATCTTCTTGATCTGACAGTAAGAAAAGGTTCTGTCGCCATTGATGGAGTAAGTCTTACAGTAATTAATTCTGACAGGGAGAGATTTTCAACAGGTCTTATTCCTACAACTCTTAAAGAAACTACCCTGGGTAGTCTGAAAAATGGAGAAAAGGTCAATGTAGAAACGGATATTCTTGCAAAATATATTTTCAGGGCAATAAGTGTCTTTGGCGAGAAAAAAGAAGAAGGGGCTGCTATGGAAGAAAGCCTGACCTGGAAAAAACTTACCGAATATGGATGGAGTTTTTGAACATGGAAGGAGATATTCAAGACAAATGAAGAAAAATGATCCGGAGATCAGTTTTGATCCAATTGAAAAAGCTATAAATGATCTGTCGAAAGGCAGGATGGTAATTGTCGTGGACGACGAATGCAGGGAAAATGAAGGGGATCTTGTAGCTCCGGCGATCAACATAGCACCTGAACAGGTAAATTTCATGGTACGTAACGCCAGGGGGCTTATATGCGTTCCCATAACATCGGAACAGGCCGAAAGACTTGATCTTAAACCAATGGTTTTCGATAATACGGAACGACACGGGACAGCTTTTACTGTATCAGCAGATGCCAAGGAAGGAACGACAACCGGGATATCGGCTTTTGACAGGGCCATTACCGCCAGGACTCTGGCGGATCCGGGTTCAAAGTCGAATATGATAGCAAAGCCCGGACATATGTTCCCGCTTATTGCCAAAAAAGGGGGAGTTCTCAAGCGTGCCGGTCACACTGAGGCTTCTGTCGATCTTGTCAGCATGGCAGGTTTTGCTCCAGCTGCTGTAATATGTGAAATAATGAATCCTGATGGAACAATGGCAAGGCTTCCTGAGCTGGCAGAATTCGCAAAAAACCACGATCTTTCCCTGGTTACAATAGAGGATCTGATCAATTATAGATCGAGTCGTGAAATGCTTGTGAAAATGGAAGCTGAGGTCGACCTCCCATCAGCATACGGAGATTTTAAAGCCTATGCATACAGAGACCTTCTCGACGAGTTTGGGACAGAGAGACTTCATATAGCCCTGGTTAAAGGCGAAACAGGGGATGGGGAAGATGTACTTGTGCGGGTTCATTCCGAATGTCTTACTGGGGATGTCTTTGGATCACTTCGTTGCGACTGTGGTCCCCAGCTTCATACTGCCATGGCGAAGATAGACAGGGCAGGCAGAGGAGTAATACTGTATATGAGGCAGGAGGGGCGCGGTATAGGTCTTCTCGAAAAGCTGAAGGCCTATAATCTCCAGGAAAAGGGTCTTGATACCGTGGAGGCCAATGAGGCCCTGGGACACGATGCAGATCTCAGAAACTACGGACTTGGTGCACAGATCCTGAAAGACCTCGGTATAAAGAGCATTTCCCTTATGACTAATAATCCCAAGAAGATCGTGGGACTACAGGGTTACGGTATTGAAATAAAGGAAAGGGTTCCCCTCGAGATCGATCCGAATGAACACAATATGAAATATCTTATGACAAAAAGGGAAAAAATGGGACATCTTCTGCATCTTAAGGATATAATTAAATAAAAATTGATGTTTATTAGAAAGGGGCCAAACTTATGAAGATTCATCAGGGAAAACTTATAGGAACAGGATTGAGGATCTGCCTTCTGGCATCGAGATTCAATGAACTTATCTCATCCAGACTTCTTGAAGGGGCCAAAGATACCCTTTTCAGGCACGGTGTAAACCCTCAGTCAGTAGATGTTGTGTGGGTTCCCGGTGCGTGGGAATTGCCCCTTGCTGCAAAAGAAATGGCATTATCAGGGAAATATGATGGAGTAATAGCCATTGGAGCCGTAATCAGGGGTGATACTCCCCATTTTGATTATGTTGCAGCTGAAATGTCAAAAGGTCTTGCTCATATAGGTCTTGATCACAGGGTTCCTGTTGGTTTTGGAGTGCTGACCTGTGACAACCTGGACCAGGCCCTGTCAAGGGCCGGAAGCAAATCTGGCAATAAGGGAGCGGAATCAGCTCTTGCAGTTATAGAAATGGCAAATTTATTAATAAATATTAGAACTGACCAGGGAGGCAACGGTAATGATTGATATCAAACTTATCCGCAACAAACCTGAAAAAGTAAAGAAATGCCTCGAGGACAGGCATTACGATTTTCCTCTTGATCAACTTCTCGATCTTGACAGCAAACGCAGAGAACTTGTCAACAAAACTGAAGAACTCAAGGCTTCAAGGAATGAAGGTTCCAGAAAAGTGGCGGAGTTGAAAGCTTCAGGGGAAAACGCTGAAGATATAATGACTGAGATGAAGGAGATCGGCAGAAAGATAAAGGATATCGACACAGAGATCTCCAGAACTGATGAAAAATTGCAGCAGATGCTTCTTTCCATGCCGAACATTCCACATGAGAGTGTCCCTGTAGGGGAAGATGAATCCGCAAATGTGGAAGTTCACAAGTGGGGAACTCCAGAAAAGTTCAGTTATGAACCCAAGCCGCACTGGGATATTGCAGAAGCCCTTGATATCCTTGATTTTGAACGAGGGGTTAAACTTGCCCAAAGTCGATTTACGGTTATAAAGAACCTTGGAGCCAGAATGGAAAGAGCCCTGGTAAACTTTATGCTCGATATTCATACAACAGAAAATGGCTACACCGAGATCAACCCGCCATTTCTTGTTAACAGCAATATAATGCAGGGTACAGGACAGCTGCCAAAGTTTGCAGAGGATCTTTACAAATGCGAAGTTGAAGATCTCTGGCTTGTCCCTACTGCAGAAGTACCCCTTACGAATCTTCACAACGGAGAGATTCTTGAGGAAGAAAAATTGCCCCTTTACTACACTGCCTATACTGCATGTTTCAGGAAAGAGGCTGGCAGTCACGGAAGGGATGTTAGAGGAATGCTGAGACAACACCAGTTTGATAAAGTGGAATTGGTTAAGCTGTGTAAACCTGAAGAAAGCTATTCTGAGCTGGAAAAACTGACGAGTAACGCCGAGATCATATTACAGAGGCTTGGCCTTCCCTACAGGGTGGTAACACTCAGCTCAGGAGATATGGGATTCGGAGCTGCAAAGACCTATGATATCGAAGTCTGGCTCCCTTCACAGGATAAGTATAGAGAAATCAGTTCCTGCAGTAATTGTGAGGATTTTCAGGCAAGAAGAATGGGAACCAGGTACAAACCTTCTGGAGGAGGTAAACCAGTCTTTGTGCATACCCTTAATGGATCTGGCATAGCTGTCGGCAGGACACTCATAGCTATCCTGGAGAACTATCAGAAGGAGGATGGAACAGTAAAAATTCCGGAAGCTCTTGTCCCATATATGGGTGGAATTGAACAGATATATTAGTTAATCTGCTACAAAAATAAAAGGAAAAAAGATTTTTTTAATGTCCAAGGATGGAATATGTTTCGAATCCTTGGTAAAATTGGATTTGCAGTGGATATGATCTTTTTTTGTATTATCCTGCAGGAGGTGTAATTGAGCTTTGTCAGAATTTCCTTATGTAGTCAAAGCGTTTCTGGCTCTTTTTTCTCTGGCTGTTCTTATGTTTGCCAGCCAGAAAGCCTATAAAAAAATATTGACCAGGCCTCAGTATGACTACATAAGAGATGTTTCGCTTGTGATAGGTTTTGCCATGAGTGTTCTATGGTTCGGTGGATTTCTTTCACGCTTTGTTGTTGGGACAGCCTTTCTGGCTCTTGTGACAGGTGTTGTTCAACAGAAGTTCAGACACAGGGATACGAGGTATCTTTTTCTATTTATAGGTATTTTATACTCCCTGTGGGGGCCAGGTATCAATTTTATCGGACTTCCTGAAAGCAGGTACCTGTACCTTTCACAATGGTCTTCCTTTGTAATAACAGCTTTATGGATCGCAATTTTCCCTGCCCTGATCCAGGAACTTGATAAAATCCCAGGAATGTCCGGGCATCTTCTCGCTGTAACTTTTTCTCTTTCTATAGCTGTTACCTTCTTTTCCGGTCAGAATCTTGGCGAAGCTTTTCTCGTATCATTGACAGCTCTTGTACTCCTTGCAGTGTTATGGAGTAGACATGGTCACATGTACAGACAACTGGGAAAACCTCTTGCTGCTTTCTGGGGAACGATACTCGCAGGAACCTCTCTTCTGGGAGTAAGTAAAGGTATAACTTTCAGTACCCTTATGATATTGCCACTTGGGCTCTTTGCCATTCCGATTGTTGAGAATTCTTTACATCTTGCATCTGTCGCGCTGACGAACAGAACTGCAGGTCCACGGTATCTTTACAGGGGGCTTATTGGCCGGGGTATTGATCATCCATCCACGATACATCTTATAACGCTTCTGTGTGGAACCCTTGGTGCAGTGGTTAGCGTTTTCCAGCTTACAGATGGTTTAGTAACTCTTATGATCGTGATATTGATGCTTATTTCCGTTGCGACCTTTGCTTCTCCACTTATAGCTAAATTACATTCAAGGACTTTAGTTGCAAGGACTCCTGCTATATGGGGCATACCTGTTGATAATGTATCCATGAATTACGCACTATCAAAAGTAAGAATAGCCATCAAAAGGATGGAAGAACCATTCCTTGTAGTTACACTCAACGCCATAGCAGCAAGACTTGGAAGGGTAGATGATCTTTATCGAAAGGCAGCTACCCGTGCATCTCTATGTCTTGCTGACGGATGTGGGCTTGTATGGGGACTGAAGTTCCTTGGAACACCTGTGCAGGAAAGGGTCACAGGTATAGATTTCATGGAGCAGATATGCAGGAATGCTTCAGTGGAAGGATGGCCCGTTTATCTTCTCGGTTCAGAGGAGGAAACTGTCAAAAGAACTGCAACTATACTTAGAGAACGCTACCAGGGGCTTCATATTTGTGGTTGTCATTCAGGTTATTTCAGTATTGATGAAGAAAAGGACATAATAAGTGATATCAGAAATTCAGGTGCAAAAGTCCTTTTTGTCGGAATGGGTGTTCCAAAACAGGAAAAGTGGCTATATGAGAAACTCCCCTTTATTGGACCGGTTGTTGCCGTAGGTGTGGGAGGAGCTTTTGATGTCATCTCCGGAAAGCTTGCAAGGGCACCTCAGGTTTTTCAGAAATGCGGCCTTGAATGGCTATACAGGCTTTTTCAGGAACCATGGAGATTTAAAAGAGATCTTCAGCTTTTTACTTTCGCCTGTCTTGTTTTGTTAACAAAGATCGGGATAGTTGATAACAGAAAAGAGGTTACAAAAGAATGAACGCTCTGGCCAGCCAGCTTATGCATCCTGACCTTACTGCAGTCATGGAGTCTGATTTTGTCCATGATGCTGTGCATATCATATACAGTCATAATATTACAGGGCTTCCAGTGATCCGGGAAGACTGGAAACTGGTAGGATTCATATCAGAATCCGATATTTTAAAGGCAGCTGTACCAACCTATCTGGAAGTGCTTGCTCAAAGTTCTTTTCTGGCTGATGAAGAATGTACTTTCCTGAAGCGATTTGTGGAACTTGGAAATACCACAGTTGCGGATTACATGAACCCGGAACCTATTTCGCTCGAACCCACTGCAAGTCTTATGAGCGTTGCGGATCTGATGTTAAGGAAAAAGATCAAGCGTATTCCCATCACTGAGGATGGCAGATTGATCGGTATTATTGACAGAGGAGCCTTTTGCGAATTCTTAATGGAGGCTGATTTTATTGACATCTCAGGAAAAGATGAAAAACTCCCCGAATGATTTTTCCTCTATTCATAAAGAGCTTGCGGAATACAAAAAGACCATAACCATGGAAATTGAAAACTACAGGATCCTAATGCAGGATGAGATAGAAAAATCAATTACCAGGCTTGATGAAATGGAGAAAAATACTATCGAAAAGGTAAATTCCGAGTGGAATGAATATGATAAGAAACTGAAAGATTTTAAAAAATCCCAGATAAAAGAATGCAACAGCAAGTTAAACGAGATAAGTCACGACAGTTTTTTTAATGAACTGGTGGAATCTCTTGCTGAAAATGCAGTAAAACAAATCTGTGATCAGTCCAGGGTGGAATCATCAATTGATTAAAAATATGTTGAGAATTGCTGTGTGGGGAGTTATTTCCAACCGTACTGAGATCATAAGGTGTCTCCATCGTCTGTCAGTCCTTCATGTTGATCAGCATGCTTCAGAAAGGTTTTCCTCGGATGATATTGACAGTCTGCGTCTTTTAAGAGGAAAACTTCTGGGGATGATCGAAGTATTGAAATGGAATGACTGGAATGTTATCAGGGATCGTGACCTGGAACGGGCAAGGAAAAGTTTTGACATGCCTGTTAAGGAGACTGCCAAAGAAATAAACAGCAGTCTTGACCATTTTCAGGAAATGCTTTCAAGAAGGATGTCGGAAAAAGAAGAGCTTAACAATATGCTTTCAAACCTTCACAAGGCCAGTGAGATAGCTTCTCATTTTGATTCTTTTGTTGAAAACAATTTCAGGGATGACGGGGAGATATCCTTTTGGTGGATAGATCCTTCAAATCAGGCAAGGATCCTCTCTTCATTGAGAAAAAGAATTTCTCAACTTAAATTTGAAACAGATCCCGATCTGTTTAATTATCACGTGGTTGAACTTAGAAACAGCGGAAGCATTATTTCCTTAAGTACAGGAACTTATTTAAGTAATTCAGTTGAAGAGATCATGAAGGAGAACGATGCTGTAAGATGGATTCCACCTGTAAATACTGAAGACAAGAACCTTTCCGAGGCAATAAAGGAAGAGCGAAATCTCTTGGGGGAAAAGATCCAGTATATTGACAAAGAGCTGGAGCAGACAAGACATGACTGGGGACCAAAACTGGCCTCCCTTTTTATGCTTGTTGACGAAAAAGCAGAAGAAATGAACATAGAAGCAGGAAGTGAGGATGAAGGTCATTTCTTCATGATCGAGGGTTGGATACCTGAGGATAGCCTCGAGAAAACAAAAAAAACTCTCCAGTCGGAATTTGGAAATAATGTGTTTTTAAGATGGAGATATCCATCAAGTGATGAATGGCATACTGTTCCGACATCCCTTTCGAACTGGGCTGTCTTCAGGCCTTTTGAGGTTTTTCTCAAACTTATGCAGGCTCCTGTTTACAAAAGTTCTGATCCAACTCCCTTTATTGCTCTTTTTTTCCCTTTCTTCTCAGGTTGTATGGTCGGTGACATAGGTTACGGACTTGTAGCTTTGCTGATTGGCTATCTGCTTTTCAGAAAGAAACATAAAGCCCTTATGTCCGATATGGGTTACATACTGATAGCAGTTTCACTGTGGAGTATTTTCTGGGGATTTGCTTATGGTGAATTATTCGGAGATCTCGGCCTCAGGCTTTTTAATCTTCACCCATTATGGCTGGAACGATCCCATGCTGTTATGCCGGTACTTGTCTTTACTGTAAGTCTTGGATTAGGCCACGTTGTGATTGGTCTTCTGCTGGGTTTCTTCGAAGGACTGAGAAAAAAAGAGAGACACATATGGCTTGAAAAAGCCGGGAATCTGATACTGATCTCGGGACTTGTCACAGCACTTGTTGTATTTAGGGGTTGGCTTCCTGAAGAGCTATTTTCCCTTTCTTTATCTCTTCTGTTCATTGGACTGATCTTTTTGATCATAGGTGGAGGGATAGGAGGTCTTGTCGAAAGTTTCGGAACTATAGGTAATATTCTCAGTTATGTAAGGATAGCTGCAATAGGATTGTCTTCTGCAATACTTGCAGTAGTAGCATCAAAATTTATAGATGTCTTTGGATTGTCCATATTAGGTATTTTTATGGCCCTTTCAATTCATCTTCTCAATTTTGTACTTGCCATAGGTGGTTCAAGTCTTCATTCTGCCAGGTTGCACTACGTTGAATTCATGGGCAAGTTCTATGATGGCGGCGGAATACAATATAAACCATTTTCCCGAAGGAGGGGTACAGATTGGAAAAAGCACTAATAGCCTTAGCAGCAGCTCTCGCAGTAGGAATACCGGCACTTGCAACTGCATATGCCCAGGCCAAGATAGGTAGTGCAGGTGCGGGAACAGTAGCAGAAAAACCTGAAACTTCGGGTATTATGATAATACTTGAGGCCATTCCTGAGACAATGGTAATACTGGGTTTTGTCGTTGCAATTATGCTGATCCTGCAATTTGCATAGATGGGAGGAGTAAGTTGATCTCCGAAGCATCAAGTGATATCCAGTCTGAAATGGATATGGAGAAGTTTAAAAAAGCCCTTCTTGATGAGAAGGACAGAAAGCTTGAAGCTATAAGACAGGAAACGGAAAAAAGAATATCAGATCTTATCGTAGATAAAAGACTTATTGTTGAGAAAAAGGTCTCTTCCTTACGTAAAGAACAAAAAGAAAGATATGAAAGATTTATTAAACGTGAGGAAGAAGCGATCAATCACCTTGTACTTACTCAGGTAGAGGATTTTTCATCCGAACTCATGGAATTGATGGAAAAAAGGATCTTAAGTGGTTTTGAAGATCTTCTTTCCAATAAAGGGAAATACCGGATAGTTCTGAATAAGCTTGCAGGTGAAGGATTGCAGATCATAGATGGGCCGGTGGATATTCAGGTAGAACCTGGCCAGTCCGATCTTATAGATAGGTCTGACAGGATCGAAAATATCCATGAAAAAGACACCGGATCCTGCGGTGGATGTATTATTTTTTCTGCTGATGGCAGGATAATTATTGATAACAGGCTTTTATACAGGTGGAAACGTATTAAGCCCGAATATCTCAGGAGGTTGTCAGTCAAGATCATTGAAAAATCTCTTCAGATTCCTGGATTCTTCGAATAACTACGAATATTTTAATGCCATAATCAGAAGGAGGGTATCTCTTCTTCTTGATCATGGTGATTATGTCAAGATCGCAAGAGGCGATATTGACTCTTTTGAGCAGTTCCTCCTTGACAGTCGATATGCTGAAAGCTACAGGTCACAACTTGTAAGGACAAGAAGGTCTACACTTTCCCGTATAGAATTCGCAATAGCCAATCAGTTATCCAGAGAGTTAAACCATTCGAGAAAAATTGCAAAAGGTGAAGTACATGATCTTCTTGATGTCATACTTGCAAGAAGCGACCTTTACAATGCAAGACTTGTTATAAGGTCCTTATTCACTGGCACATTCGGAGGAAAAGAACCAATATGGCAGGATTTTGGAGCAATACCAATGGGTTTTTTCTCTGAACTCTGGTTGGAAGGCAGAACACCGGAAAAGATTCTTGAAAAATGTTACTCACAAGGGCATCCCATGGCCCTTGGTCTTGCATCATCTATTTCTGAGATTAAGCAGGGATACGATCTGCACCATGCAGAAAGAAAACTTCTGACCAAACATATTGCATATCTTAATGATTGTCTGAGCAGTAAGAACTCATCATCAGCAAAGGTGATCAAGGAATATATTGGTATGAATATAGATCTTTGGAATGTGGGTATATGGACAAGGGCAAATACCAAGGCAGGAAAGTTTTTAAAAAAAGAACCTGATTATATTCCCGGAGGTTTGTGTTTCAGCGTTTCTGAATTAAATGAAGCAAGGATTCTCGGAGTTTTGATCAGAGGATCAAGATGGTCAGGAGCCCTTGGGATTATGGGAAAAGACAGACATGGCAACATTCAACGTGCCATGCAGATACGGATGCTTGACTGGCAGAAAAAACTCTATAGATCAAACCCGTTAGGTATAGAGGTGGTACTTGGATATGTTGCAATGTACCTCATAGAATGGGAAAATCTGAACCTTCTGGCGGTAGGGCTGGCATCACGAATGAATTCAGAGGATCTTTTAAAAAGGATCATTACTGTCTGATGATCTATTACAGGGTGATTTAATGACAAATGGCAAACCTGCAATTGTAGTAGGACGTCAGTTATTTGTAGATCTCTGGGAAATATACGGTTTTACACCTGTGGTTTGTGAATCTCCTGGAGAACTCCCTTTATACCTTGATGATATAGCTGATATGGACGCAGCCATCGTTATTGTTGAAAAAAGCTGGTTTAATAAAACTCCTGTAAGTATTTACAGGAAACTGGCGATGAGTAAACGACCTGTGTGGGTACCATTTCCGGATATTGAACCGGTAAAAGCTGGAAGCGAAGGGTAGGTAGAGAATGTCTTCAAAAGGTATTATAACAGGGGTTTCGGGTCCTGTTATTCAGGCATGTGTTTACGGTAAAGTGAGAATGTACGAGGTCCCCCTGGTGGGTAATAGCAGGCTCCTGGGTGAAGTAATAAGGATCCAGGGGGATGTCGTGGATATCCAGGTCTACGAGAATACTGATGGCTTAAGGGCTGGAGAGCCTGTTGTGTTTACCGGTGAACTATTGTCTGTGAAACTTGGCCCCGGATTACTCGGAACTGTTCTGGACGGTATCGGCCGACCTCTTGAAGAGATAGCCGGACAGAATATCTATATACCCAGGGGTTTTCAGAGCGAGTCCATACCAAATGACAGAGAATGGGATTTTGTCCCTCTGGTAAAACCAGGTGAAAATGTCCACGGTGGTACAGTAATAGGAGAGGTAATGGAAGGATCCTACCTGAAGCACATGGTTATGATCCCTCCTGAGAAGGGATCACTGGTGGTTGACCATGTAAGTGGAGAAGGAGCGTATCGGGCAGAAGATATTGTTGCAATTCTTAGTGATGGTACAGAAATCAGACTTTCCCAGAAATGGGAGGTCAGAAAAAGCAGACCTTACTACAAACGCCTTCATTTTGATACTCCCCTTATGACAGGTCAAAGGATCCTTGACACACTGTTCCCACTGGCTCTCGGTGGAGCTGCCGTTCTTCCCGGTGGATTCGGAACCGGAAAGACAGTAACCCAGCAGTCACTGGCGAAATATTGTAATGCAGACATAATAGTCTACATAGGATGTGGAGAAAGAGGAAATGAAATGACAGAGGTCCTTGAAGAATTTTCACAACTTATGGACCCTTCACATGATGCACCTCTTCTTGAAAGAATGGTATTGATAGCCAATACATCCAATATGCCGGTTGCTGCTCGAGAAGCAAGTATCTATCTTGGTATGACCATTGCTGAATATTACAGGGATATGGGATATGATGTCGCAATGATGGCGGATTCCACATCCAGGTGGGCTGAAGCCCTAAGGGAGATAGCCGGCAGACTCGAAGAAATGCCCGGAGAGGAAGGATATCCAGCCTATCTTGGATCCAGACTGGCCCAGTACTATGAAAGGGCAGGGAGGGTAGTTCCTCTCTGCGGCGAGAATAAAGAGGGTTCTGTTACGATCATAAATGCTGTTTCACCTCCAGGTGGAGATTTTTCTGAACCTGTTACACAGTCCAGCCTGAGGCTGGCAGGAGCATTCTGGGGACTTGACAAGCAGCTTGCACAACAGAGACATTTTCCGGCTATTAACTGGAACAGCAGTTACACCCTTTATTCCTTTCAGCTTCAGGAATATTTTGTGAAACAGCTGGGTGAAGAATGGGAATCACTAAAGCGATTTTTAACGGTAACCCTCGATAAGGAGAAACGGCTTAAAGACCTGGTGCAGATCGTCGGAAGAGATGGTCTGTCCGAATCTGACAAGTGGGTTCTCGAGTTTGCGGACCTTGCCAAGATCTTCTTTCTACAGCAGAATGCCTTTTCAGAGGAAGATGCCTGGTGTGACCTTGAAAAACAAAAGTATATGATCACTGTCCTTAAAGAACTGAACAAGATGATCCTTGAAAAGATCGAAAAGGGGGTTCTTTTTGAACAGATTCATAATTTCCCTTTCAGAAAAAAACTTCTTGAACTTAGAAAATATTCAGCTGAAGAAATGGTAGTACATGCTGAAAAAATGTATGAGGAAATAGAAAGAACTGTTGTTGGGCAGGTGGTTGAATGATATTAGCAAGAGAAGGTTACAGGACCGTATCTTCCATCGAAGGACCCTTGCTCTTCGTTCAGGGAGTAGTAGAAGCCGGTTACGGAGAGCTTGTTACCATTGAATCTACTGATGGTTTTAAACAGGGCCAGATCCTGCAGGTTGACGGTGATATTGCACTGATTCAGATATTTGAGGGGACAACTGGACTTGATCGCCATGATGTCACTGTCTGGTTAGATCGTGACATCATAAGGGTGCCTGTAGGTCTTGGAATGAAAGGCAAGATCTTCAACGGAAGAGGAAAGCCTCTCGACGGAAACCCCTTTTCACTTGTGGAAGACTACAGGCCTGTTTACGGATCTGCGATAAACCCTGCGGCAAGACAAAGTCCTAACAATTTTATTGAAACAGGTATTTCAACTGTAGATATGATGAATACACTGGTAAGAGGTCAGAAATTACCTGTCTTTGCAGGTCCAGGATTGCCAGCAAATGAATTAGCTGCCCATCTTGTAGAGTATGCTACTATTCCTGGCAGAGAATCCAGTTTTCTGGTAATTTTTGCCGCAATGGGTATCACCGCAAGGGAAGCTGACTACTTTACCAGTACCTTTGAGAGATCCGGAGCTATTAATCACGGAGTGTTTTTCCTTAATCTTGCGAGTGATTCCGCCGTGGAACGAATTCTTACTCCAAGAATGGCTCTCACTGTTGCAGAGTATTACGCTTTTGAGAAAGATTATGATGTACTTGTAGTGCTCACAGATATGCTCTATTATTGCGAATCACTGCGTGAGATAAGTGCAGCCAGAGAGGAAGTACCAGGCAGAAGAGGTTTTCCCGGGTATCTCTATTCGGACCTTTCAGAGATATACGAAAGGGCGGGTTGTGTCAGGAACAAGAAAGGCAGTATAACACAGATCCCTGTTATAACAATGCCTGGAGATGATATGACCCATCCAGTAGTAGATCTTTCCGGGTATATTACGGAAGGACAGATCGTTCTTGACAGAGATCTTTTCATCAAGAGGGGTTTTCCTCCGGTGAATGTTTTGCCAAGTCTGAGCAGACTGATGAACAAGGGTATTGGTCCGGGAAAAACCTTTGATTATCACAGGCAAATGGCCGATCAGTTGTATGCATCCTATGCAAAATCCATTGAACTTTTCCGTCTCAAATCAATTGTGGGAGATGAAGGTCTTACAGAGACTGAACACAAATATCTGAAGTTCGGAGAAAAGTTTGAGGCACTCTTCGTTAAACAGGATTATACACGAAGGTCCATAAAGGAAAGCCTGTCAATTGCCTGGAAATGTCTTGAAGAGCTCCCCGAAGAGGAATTGTACAGAATTCCTGAAAAATATCTTTTTTCAGATTAGGATTGTTTTTCAATGACTGCCAAAAGGCCACCTACCAGGGAACAGTTACTTGATGTAATGCGTCAACAGGAAGCCGTAAAATACGGCAAAAACCTGCTTGAGAAGAAAAAGGATGTACTTCTTAGAAAACTTGAAGACGACCGAGCCCGCTTCAGAGAGCTTGAAGAGGAATTTACAAGGATGACCGATGCTCTGGGGTTTTATTATGCTTTAGCCAGAATGTATGAGGGCCAGGGTATTATAGAGATGCTAAAACCAGGGAAAAGGGAAGTCATGGTAGAAGAAAGGATAACAAGCCTGATGGGATGTTCCTACAGCCAGTTTACACCCCTTGATTATCCGGATGATCATGAAAGTTATCTCTATGATCCTGCAATGACGTCATTATATGTTGATGACCTTATAATAGCGATGGAAAGAACTGGAGAAATTCTTTGGGAATATATCAACATCAGAACAAGAATTGTTGCTCTTGAATCAGAGTTGAAAAAAAGTCTTTTAAGAATTAATTCTCTTGACCAGGTAGTCCTTCCACAGCTCGAAGAGGAAGAAAGCAACATTAATGAGGTCCTTGGTGAAAGGTCAAGACAGGAGCAGTATGCCATTAAAAAGATCAAAAAGAAGAACAGGCAAAAGAAAGAAAGAAAAAGAGAAAGCAAGTTAAAATGAAAATACTTCTTGTGGCTGTGGGAAAACCTAAGGAAAAATCAATAGAAACTTTGGTAAATAAATACCTGAAAAGAAGTAGACAGTTTACTTCGATAGACAAGGTCACTGTTAAGGATTATTCTGGGAAGAATCCTGTAGATAGAATAAAGGCCAGGGAGACAGAAAACATTTTCAAGGTACTCAAACCAAGGGATTATGTTATTCTTCTTGATGAGAAAGGGGAAAAAATGAACAGCAGGGATTTTGCTGACTGGCTTGATCTCTTGCTGAGGAAAATACCTGGAAGGCTGGTATTTATCACGGGAGGAGCCTACGGGACAGATCCTTCTTTACAGGAAAGGGCCGACATGTTACTTTCTTTATCCATGATGACCTTCCCCCATGAGTTGTGTTTAGTTTTTATAGCAGAACAGATCTACCGGGGACTTAACATAATAGAGGGAACATCATATCATCACTGAATCTGGAGGTAAAATATAATGAAAATGGATAATATTATGAAACAGGCACAGAAAATGCAGGCCGAGATGGCCCGTATTCAAAAAGAACTTGAGAATGAAATCGTCGAGGGTAATTCCGGAGGTGGAATGGTTAAGGTTGTTGCAAACGGACAGGGTGAGATCCGCAGCATTTCCATTGAACCAGAAGTGATCGATGTTGAAGAAAAGGAAATGCTTGAAGATCTCGTTCTTGCAGCAATAAACGATGCTCTCCAGAAAAGCAGGGACCTTTCAGCTTCAAGGATGGGCGGCCTCACTGGTGGTTTAGGCAACCTTGGCCTCATGTAGGTTCAGGTGTATTAGTTGCATTTACCTGAATCTCTGGAAAGGCTTGTTTCTCAATTCAAAAAACTGCCGGGTATCGGAGAAAAGAGCGCCAGAAGAATGGCCTTTTCTCTTTTGCAGGAACCTGAGTCATATGTGAGAGAACTTTCAGAGTCCCTTGTGGAGATGAGAGAAAAATTGCACCCCTGTCCTGAATGCGGCAACATAACTGATATAGATCCATGCAGGATCTGTTCCGATAATATGAGAGACAGAGATACCTTATTGATAACCGAGATATCTGAAGACCTTATCAGCATTGAACAATCCGGGGTTTATAATGGTTTGTACCATGTTTTAGGCTCGAGATATTCTCCTCTTGATGGAGAGGATATTGATCCAAAAGTTCTTGTAAAGCTTGAAAAACGAATAATTTCTCTCGGGATAAAGGAAGTTATTGTAGCTACAAGTCCAAGGATAGAAGGTGATATGACCTGTTTTGAGCTTATTGACGTACTGGAAAAGCTGGATGTAAATATTTCGAGACTTGCTTACGGACTGCCGGTGGGAGGTAGCATAGAATTTGCTGACAGAGTTACTATTCACGCTGCCCTTGAATCAAGGACCCGGCTGGATAGAAGCAAGAAATGAAAGGAGTGATAACATGTCCGAAGGTCCTGGTAAAATTGTTAAAACCGGTTATCGCCTGCTTCGTTTACTTCTTTTGATAATTGGTGGTATTATCGGTTATGAATTGAGCGTAAAAGTTTTGCCGAGTATTCCACAAGAGTGGCTCCAGTTTAATGTCCCCTACCTGTCGAGTCATGTAGTTTTTCACTTGATAAGTATATTATTATTTGCGCTTGTCGGTTTTATTCTTGCACCACTTGTTCTATCAGGTTTAGGCTTTATCGGATCTTTTTTCGAAAGACAGCTTCAGTCCACAAGTTGGCAGGATATAAGTTCAGCAACAATGGGGCTTATTATAGGCCTTCTCCTTGCAAACCTCATTGCTTTACCCCTTTCAGGGCTTCCATTCGGAAATTATTTTGCAGTTTTTTTAAACGTTATTCTTGGTTATCTTGGAGCACGTCTTATGCTTAAAAGACAGCAGGATATTGCCAATGTCTTTTCACCCATAAGGGGATTGAAAGAGAGATTACAAAATCTTGCAACAAAAGGACCAGGCAGAACTGAGTCCCTTGGATATCTGGGAGATATCTCTGAAGCAAGAAAGAAGATCCTCGATACAAGCGTTATAATTGACGGCAGGATCCTTGATATTGCAAAAACAGGATTTCTTGAAGGGGCTCTCGTTCTTCCGAGGTTCATTCTTATAGAATTGCAGGCTGTTGCTGATTCAACTGATCCTGCGAGGAGGACCCGTGGAAGAAGGGGGCTTGATGTAGTTAACTCCCTTCAGAAATTAAAATTGAACAGAATTGAGATAGTTGAGGAGAACCTTAAGGCATTGGGAGTTGATTCGGTGGATGAAGGACTGGTAGCACTTGCTGCAAAGACCGATGCTGATATCCTTACAACTGATTACAATCTGAACAAAATAGCTCAGATTCAGGGATTATCGGTTCTTAACGTCAATGATCTTGCCAATGCTTTAAAACCTGTGTTACTTCCCGGGGAAACTATAAATGTTGACATAATCCGTGAAGGGAAAGAAATGCACCAGGGTGTAGGTTACCTTGATGATGGAACCATGCTTGTGGTTGAAGATGGAGAGAACTATATAGGCAAAAGGGTGGAGGTAGTTGTAACTTCAATGTTGCAAACCTCTGCAGGAAGAATGGTGTTTGGAAAAATCCGAAAAGAGGTCAGGATTTGAAAAACTGCTCTTTTATAATTGCTGCAGCAGGAAGTGGGATAAGGGCGGGCGGAACTCCCAAACAGTTCCGCCCGCTTCAGAATATTCCTCTCTGGAAATGGAGCCTTCAGGTAGCTGAAAGACTTTATCGATCAGGTTATGTTTCCGAGTGTGTTATAGCTGCCCCCCGTGACAGGGTCCAGGAAGTTCAGGAAGCAGCTGACAGCTCAGATATTCCTGTGAATGTGGTAGCAGGGGGTAAAAACAGATCTGAATCAGTGACGAAAGCTCTCGGTGCAACAAGTTCAGATTATGTTCTCATTCACGATGCTGCAAGGCCCTTTCTCAAGGAAGATCTGGTTTTGAAGTTATTAAAAAAACTTACACCTGATTGTGCTGTTGTTCCCTGTATTCCTGTGACAGATGCTTTGAAAAAAGGAACTGAAGACCATTTTCTGTCCCCTGTTGACAGAAGTGGTCTTAAATTGACCCAGACTCCCCAGGCTTTCCATCGGAAGAAGCTCTTGAATATCCTGAAAGATTCCAGGAAGGCTTTTAGGGACGAAGCCGAGGCATGGCTTAATGAAGGACTTTCTCTTGCAAGTACTGATGGCGATCCCTTCAATTTTAAAATAACCTATTCCCGGGACTGGGATCTGGCTCTTATCATTTCTGGAAGTTATTATCCTGCTTCTGTAACTGGAATAGGGTACGATATACATCCTCTTGTACCTGGAAAAAAGCTCGTACTGGCAGGAATGGAAATTCCGAATTTCCCCCTTGGCGCAAAAGGAAATTCTGATGGAGACCTGGTCCTTCATTCTTTATGCGATGCTCTTCTTGGGGCTGCAGGTCTGCCGGATATCGGTCTTATCTTTCCTGGTGATGAACCTCGTTACAGGAATATTTCAAGTATTACCATACTGAATAAAGTTCTGGATATGATCAATGGGGATAGTTTGCAAATAAACTCCGTAGATATCGTTCTGAAGGCCCAGTTGCCAAAACTCGGACCTTATGGTGAAGGAATGAAAACAAATCTCAGGCTCCTTTTATCCAGAAAGTATCAGTACCCAAGAATATTGTCACTTAAATTTAAATCTGGAGAATCTCTTGGTCCTGCAGGACGTTGCGAATGTATGGAGGCGTGGGCTGTAGCTTCAGTTTTCCGATCAGTCGATAATCGCTGACCGGATCTTGAACTAAATATATGGTTGTGTCTTTTTCCAGAGAATCATACAATCTATCAAATATATTTGAGAGAACGAGATATCTTATCGGATAAAAATTTTTACTGGAGGTGTTTATTTTGAATCCGGAATCACGATTTGTTGATTATGAAGGACTTACTTTTGATGATGTACTTCTTGAACCAGGTTACAGCAGGGTAGTCCCTTCAGAAGTGGATTTCAGCACGGAGCTTGTCAGGGGAATCGAATTGAACATGCCCCTTTGCAGTGCTGCTATGGATACAGTAACCGAGGCCAGACTTGCTATCTCTATTGCCCGTGAAGGTGGTATAGGTATCGTGCACAGAAATAACACTATTGAAGCACAATGCAAGGAAGTAGATCTTGTTAAGAGATCGGAATCCGGGGTAATTGTTAATCCCTTTTTTCTACATCCCGATGACAAGGTTCAGGAAGCCGTGGCACTCATGGAACATTATCATATTTCAGGTGTTCCCATAGTAGATGAACAGCAGAAACTGGTAGGTATAATCACTAACAGAGACCTCAGATTCGTAAGGGATTACAGTCAGATAATAAGGGATGTCATGACCAAGGACAACCTTGTAACTGCCTCTGAGGGAACCAGGCTTGAGGATGCTACCGAAATTCTTAAAAAGCACAAGATAGAGAAACTTCCCATTGTTGACGGATCTTTCTGTTTAAAGGGACTTATAACCATAAAAGATATTCAGAAGGTTAAGGATTTCCCCAATTCATGTAAGGATAACCATGGAAGATTGAGAGTAGGAGCTGCAGTAGGTGTTGATGATAATTCTCTCCAGAGAGTGGAGGCACTTGTTAATTCCAGTGTCGATGTGATAGTAGTAGATACAGCACACGGGCACTCAGAAAAAGTTATCTCACAGATCAGGGAGATCAGGACTCTTTATCCGGACCTTCCACTTATCGGAGGGAACATCGCTACAGCAGAAGCTGCTGAAGCCTTAATAGATGCTGGAGCTGACGGAGTAAAAGTAGGCGTTGGACCAGGGTCTATCTGTACCACCAGGATAATAGCAGGAATAGGAGTACCACAACTTGCTGCAATTATGAACGTATCCAAAATGGCCCATGCAAAAGGAAAAGCAGTTATAGCAGACGGAGGCATAAGATTTTCCGGAGACGTTGTGAAAGCCATAGCCGCCGGAGCGGATTCTGTAATGATAGGATCACTTTTTGCCGGAACTGAAGAGAGTCCCGGTGAAGTCGTTATATACAGGGGAAGATCCTACAAAAGCTACAGGGGTATGGGCTCCCTTGCCGCAATGAAGGAAGGATGCAGCAAAGACAGGTATTTCCAGGAAAATTCTTCTTCAGAGAAGCTTGTACCGGAAGGAATAGAGGGACTTGCCGCACATAAGGGATCCCTTAGCGGAGTGGTCTATCAGCTTGCAGGTGGACTCAAGTCCGGTATGGGTTACGTAGGAGCTGGAACGGTCAGAGATCTTCAGGAAAAGACTAAATTTGTAAAGGTTTCGCCAGCAGGGGTCAAGGAAAGCCATCCCCATGATGTAGTTGTGACTAAGGAAGCCCCCAATTACTGGGTGGAATAAAATCAGTTGTGATTTAAGGCCTGACTTGTATTTTTATGCCCCTGCATGATATACTTCCACATGGACATCGTAATGTATCTATCCGAAGAGTGGGTTCAGCCCACTCTTCGTTTTTTGTGAGGTCCTTTATACATAGATCTGGAGTTGATATGCCTTGAAAAACAGGAATGTCAGTGAAACCTTTGAAGAAAACGTTCGAGAAGAAGTTGAAGGACTCGGATATGATCTCGTTGGCATTGAAATAGCAAGGGAACACGAAAGAAAGATCCTTCGTATTTATATTGATTCATTGGGTGGAGTAATGCTCAAGGATTGTGAAAATGTCTCAAGGGCAGTGAACAAGATTCTGGAGCTTAACGATGATCTTGAACCTGAAGAAAAATATTATCTTGAGGTAAGTTCACCAGGAATAGAACGTCCACTTTTCAATTTAAAGGATTTTGAAAAATTCAAAGGACATCTGGTTAGTATAAAGACCAGAAAGTCTTTTCCGGGCAAGAGGAAGTTCAAGGCCATAATTGTATCAACAGATAAAAATTCTGTTACCTTTGAGATTGAAAAGGAAGGTATTTTTTCTATTGGTCTTGAAGATATAGTTAAGGTTAATCTTGTCTGGGAAGGATTCGAAAAAAAATAGATAGGACATTTTAAACATGTTATTTTCAGAAAGGGGATAAGATAAATGATTCTTGGGCGTGATTTCGTCCGGGCTTTGAAACAGCTCACAAATGAAAGAGGTTTGCCGGAAGAGGTTATCTCTTCCAGCCTGGAAGCAGCAATAATATCTGCCTACCGTAAGTATCGCGGCGGGAACCAGAACATAGAAGTTTTTCTGGATCTCGATAATGGTGGTGTGTCCATATACGAAGTTAAAACTGTCGTAGATGAGGTAAAATCACCCGATACAGAAATGAGTATTGAGGAAGCCAAAGCTCTCGAATATCCTGATGTTGAACCTGGTGACCTTGTAAGAATAGAGGCTAATCCGGAGAACTTTGGAAGAATTGCTGCTCAGACTGCAAGACAGGTAATTATCCAGCGTCTCAAGGATGCTGAACGTGAGATCATTTTCAATGAGTTCGCTGACCGTATAGGAGACCTTGTAACGGGTATTATCGTAAAGGCAGAGAATGACCAGGTCCTGGTACGCCTGAATAACAGGACAGAGGCTATACTTCCCAGGGAAGAGAGAATAGTTAACGAAGACTACATACCAGGAGAAAGAAAGAAATTCTACCTTCTTGATGTAAGGCAGACCACTCGTGGACCAAGAATAGTTGTTTCGAGAACACATCCTGGTCTTTTGAGAAGGTTACTTGAGCTGGAAGTTCCCGAGATAGAAGATGATGTAATAGAGATAAAAGGAATTGTAAGGGAAGCAGGGGCAAGGGCCAAACTGGCAGTTCTGACATCTGATCCCAATGTGGATCCTGTTGGAGCATGCGTTGGAAATAACGGTGCCAGGATAAAATCCATAAGCCAGGAGCTATGTGGGGAAAAGATTGATATTATAATATGGAGCAACGATCCACTGCAGTATATTAGAAATGCTCTTTCTCCAGCAAAGATTGTTAAAATAGAACCGATGCTTGAGCAGGAGAAGGCTGTTAAAGTATATGCAAGGCCTGATCAGCTTTCCCTTGCGATCGGCAAAGCAGGCCAGAACGTAAGGCTTTCAGCAAGACTTACAGGTTGGAAGATAGATATTAATGCACTTGAAGCGGAGAAGATGCCTACTCTTCACGATATTTTCCAGGACATTTTCCCTGAAGATGAGTGATAGATATTGGTTATTAAAAGAGTTAGACCAAGAACATGTGTTGGTTGTGGCAAAGAGAAAGATAAAAGGGAACTTGTAAGGGTAGCGAGATCGCCTAAGGGTTATGTTGCAGTGGACATTACTGGTAAAGCTCCAGGAAGAGGGGCATATATCTGTCCCGACAGGGAGTGCCTTTCCAGGGCGAAGAAGAAAAAAGGACTTGAAAAAGCTCTTGGGGCCGAAATTACACCCGAGGTATACAGTCAGCTTGAGGAGGAGCTCAATCTCGAGAGTAGCCGAATGAAGGAAGAAGCGTGTAACACAGATATCCTCTCAATAATAGGTCTTGCTAAAAAAGCAGATCTGCTTGTTATTGGTTTTGATAAAATTAAACAGACATTATCAAAGGATGATCAGCTTCTGGTTATCCTTTCAAGTGAACATTCTGATAATGTACGCAGAACCCTGCAGTTCCATGAAGCAAGAAATAAATGCAGGGTTATTGTGATGGAAGGGTGCTGCAGAGAAAAGTTATCCCGGGCTCTGGGGTCCCACAATGTCCAGGCTGTAGCTATCGATCTTGACTCCGGGATGTCTCAGAAGATACTTCAGTATGTAACTCAGGGAGGCGATGCCATTGAGTAAAATAAGAGTATATGAATTTGCAAAAATGCTTGGAAAATCTAACAAGGAACTTCTCAATATTCTGGATGATCTCGGTATTGAGGTCAGATCTCATATGAGCTCTATCGATACAGATACAGCCCAGTTGATCGAGGAATCTATAGGATCCGGAAAAAAGAAACCTCTTGAAGAAAAGGATGAGAAGGGTTCTTCTGCAGAAGATCAAAAACAGCAGGAGAGCATAAAAGTTCCTGCAGGTGCTACTGTCAAGGAAGTAGCTGACATGATAGGTATTACTCCTGCAGATGCTGTTAAGCAGCTCGTAACTGCAGGACTTATGGTACCTGCTACGATGCCTGCTTCCGAGGAGGTCCTGGTTATATTGTCGGACCATTTTGGAGTCGATCTGGAGATCGTGGAAGTAGAGGAGATCGAGGCAGAAAATGCTGCGGAACAAATGAAGGAAATAAGGAAAAAAAAGAAAGAGGTGATGGGAGATAATGCTACATACAGGTCTCCTGTCGTAACTGTAATGGGTCACGTAGATCACGGTAAAACAACACTTCTTGACCACATAAGAAAGACAAACGTAACTGAAAGCGAGGCCGGAGGGATTACCCAGCATATTGGTGCTTCAACTGTAGTCCACCATGGAAAACAGATAGTGTTCCTCGATACCCCGGGTCATGAAGCCTTTACATCAATGAGAGCCAGAGGTACCCAGGTTACAGATATCGCTATCCTCGTTGTTGCTGCAGATGACGGATTGATGCCCCAGACCGAGGAAGCAATTAATCACGCAAAAGCTGCCGGAGTTCCAATCATCGTTGCAGTTAACAAGATTGATAAGCCAGGAGCAAGACCGGACAGGGTGAGACAGCAGTTGTCAGACAAGGGTCTTGTACCTGAAGAGTGGGGCGGAAACACTATAATGGTAGATGTTTCGGCAAAAACTGGAGAAGGGATAGATCAGTTACTTGAAATGCTTCTTCTTCTTTCTGAAATGGAAGAGCTCAAGGCAGATTCTACTATCAATGCTGAAGGCACTGTTGTAGAGTCCAGGCTTGACAAAGGAAAGGGACCTGTAGCTACAGTACTCATCAAACAGGGAACTCTTTACAATGGAGATGTCATTCTTATGGATACTGCATGGGGGAAAATCAGGGCCATGCTTGATTTCAAGGGAGAACAGGTTAAATCAGCCTGTCCGAGCACAGCAGTAGAGATACTGGGGCTTAATTCCGTGCCCCAGCCCGGAGAGGCTTTCGTCAAGGTAGAAAATGAAAAGGTCGCAAGAGATGAAACTTCCACCAGGGAACAGGCACGTCGCGAAGATCAGAAACTCTCAGGCAAAAGGATGACCCTCGAGGAACTATATGCACAGATGCAGGATGGTGGAGTTCCTCAATTGAACCTTGTCCTGAAATGTGATGTCCAGGGATCGATCGAAGCCGTAGAGTCTTCTGTGAACAAGCTGGTTACCAGTGAAGTGGGAATAACATTTGTACATAAAGGTGCAGGAAGAGTTTCAGAATCTGACGTTATGCTTGCTGCAGCTTCCAATGCCATAATCATCGCTTTTAACGTAAGACCCGATAATAATGCCAAGAAGATTGCTGAGCGAGAGGGAGTCCAGATCAGGACTTATAAGGTGATTTATGATCTAATTGATGATGTCAAGGCAGCTCTCGAAGGCATGCTTAAGCCTGTTATACGTGAAGAAATCCTTGGCCAGGCTGAGGTTAGAGAAATATTCAAGGTTCCAAAGATCGGAAAGATTGCAGGTTGTTATGTAACTGAAGGTGTTATAAAAAGGAACGCAAAGGCAAGAGTTATCTCTGATGGTGTGGTCAGATGGGAAGGGGCACTGGACGCTCTCAGAAGATTCAAGGATGATGCCAGAGAAGTTAGCGCTGGATATGAGTGCGGTATTAACCTGCACAATTTTCAGGATCTCTCAGAAGGGGATATAATTGAATCTTTCCAGGAAGTTGAGGAACGAAGGACTCTGGATTAATGAATGTTACAATACCGGAACTTTATACTGGAATGCTCCTTGTCCAGTTGCAGGTTCCCTTAAGCAGGAGTCTGAAAGATAGAAGGCATGTGGTCAGATCCATCTCGGACCGGGTGAGGAATAGATGGAATATTTCAGCAACAGATCTGGGACCTGATGGATCATGGACCAATGTTTTTATATGTTTTACTCTTGCTGACAGTACATCAGAAGAAGTCAGAAAAAGACTGGATTCGGTTCTGTCCTTTATTTACAAAATGGAAGACCGGAAAGGATTCAGTGTAATTAATAAGTGGTTAGAGGTTGATCTTTATGACTAGTTATCGTTTGGATAAAATTAACAAGCAGTTTCAGAGAGAAATTGCTTTGCTCCTTGAGTTGAGGATAAAAAAAGAAAAAGTGAAATCAGCAGTTATCACAGGAGTGAAATGTTCTCGTGATCTTTCAGTAGCAGATGTGTACTTTACTACCGTTGAGAAGGAAAATAGAAGTGAAGTCAGAAAGGAACTTCAGGCTGTCTCTGGAACCTTGAGAAGTATGCTTGGGAAGATCTTGCATTTGAAACAGATACCTGAACTTCATTTCACTGAAGATAAAAGCGAAGAGTACGGCAGGTATATAGATAGCTTGTTGGACAGAATAAAGCAGGAAGAGAAAAAAGAAGATTCATGAATAGCGTTGGTACTTCAGAAATGCGGCAACTCTATGACAGAATAGGAAGTCTGCTTGAAATTTACGATAAATGGATACTTGTGGTTCATCACAGACCTGATGGGGATACCCTGGGATGTGCCAGCGCTTTTGCCAGTCTTGGAAGTGATCTTGGCAAAAATGTTTCCTGGTACGGAAAAGATCCTGTACCGGATAATTATCAGTTCCTTGCCAATGTTTCCAGATATAAAAAGGTTTCAGGGTCAGATCCTGTTGATAATGCTCTTATTATTGTTCTCGACACGAGCAACGTAGAAAGATCAATAACTCAAATTGACCAGAGCTGCAATAATAAAAATGAAGTTATAAACATAGATCATCATGGAGATAACTCCCTGTATGGGACTGTAAATCTTGTAGATGGTTCCGCAAGCTCAACAGGAGAGATGATATGGAATTTCTTTAAATACCAGGGATATAGAATCTCGCAGAACATGGCTGAGGCATTATATGTTGCTGTAATGACAGATACCGGAAATTTTTCGTATGGAAATACTACTTCTGATGTTCTTACAGCAGCCGGAGAACTTGCAAAACATGGAGCAAGACCATGCTATCTCTATGAAAGAGTATATAATAATCAGTCGCTTGAGGCTTTAAAATTGTGGGGAAGAGCTTTCGCCCATGCAGAATATCTATTACCCGGGGTCATTCTCGCCTGGCTTGACAAAAAAGATTTTAAAGAGACAGGAGCCTTTGCAAAAGATACGGAAAATCTCGTCAGCAGAATACTTGAGGTAAAAGATGCTGTTTTTTCGATCCTGATCGTGGAGGAAGAGAAAGCTTCCAGGTGCAGTTTCAGAGCCTGTGATAATGCTATAAATGCTCAAGAGATTGCTTCCATCTTTGGTGGAGGCGGTCACAAACAGGCTTCAGGTTGTGTGATGGATCTTCAGTTGTCTGATGCTCTTAAAGAAATAAGAGAAAAAGTGAAGGATTATGTTGAACGGAATTCTTCTTGTTGATAAAAAAAGTGGAACCAGAAGTACAGAGTGTCTTAACAGCATCAAGAGATCTCTTGAGAAAAAACAGAAAGCCGGCCATGCAGGTACCCTTGATTCTACAGCAGAGGGTCTGCTTGTTGTCTTGCTCGGATTAGCCACAAGAGCAAGTTCTTATATTATGGCACTTCCCAAGACATATGAAGTTGTCATCAGATTCGGTAAAAGAACAGATACTGATGATTATGAAGGGGATATTTTAGATGAACATCCTACTGATGATCTCTACATGGAGAAAGTAAAGGAAAGACTCCCCTCATTTTCTGGAAAGAGAATGCAGTATCCACCAAAAATATCCGCAGTTCGTTTTGAGGGATCCCGATCACATGAACTCGCCCGAAAGGGAATAAACGTGGAAATTTCCCCCCGCCCCGTTACAATCACAAGTATCAAAATCAGCTCTGAATTTATTGATAATGGTTCTGTAGCAATGAGAATAAACTGTCACAAGGGTACCTATATACGAAGCTTTGCAAGGGATCTGGGTGAAGCCATGGGATGTGGGGCACATGTTGCTTTTCTCAGAAGAACTGCCATAGGTCCTTTTTCTCTCGATGACAGGTATTGTATAAGCGTGGGTAGTGACATACCATCCATAGATGAAGTTGCATCTTCTGTAAAACCACTATCCTCTGTCTTAAAGGGCTTCACCAGTTACAGATTGACAGCTGATCAGGAACTATCTGTAAAGAATGGGAAGAAGCTACCCCTGGATCATTTGAACAGATCAGGATTCGGAATAGTCCCATCCACTGATGGCATTGCACTTGAAGGGGAAAGACTTATCTCTTTCGCTTCATTGACAGTCGGTTCTGAAAAAAATACTCTTTATCTTCATCCTGATACCAATCTTTTTCTTCCGGAGTAGAGCAGATGATAATTGTGATAGGTTCATTTGATGGTTTTCATACCGGGCATCAGACTCTTTTCAAAGAAGCAGCAATACTTGCCAGAGAGCTTGGTGTTGAGTGGAGAGTGCTGACCTTTTCTCCTCATCCCCAATTGTTGTTTCCAGTAGAGGACAAAAGACTCCTTTTTACCGAAAAAGAAAGAGAATCTATAGCAAATTATCTTTCCATTCCAGGTATTATCAAGATCCCATTTACTGAAAAGGTGGCAGGAATGGATCCTGAGGAATTCGTTAATAATATCGAAAAAGAATACAGAATCCATGGAATAGTCGTAGGCAAAAACTTCCGTTTTGGCCACAAACGTCAAGGCAACGTTGACTACCTTGCTTTAATGGCAGATCGCAAAGGTTGGGCATTCAGGTCTGTTGATATTCTGAAACAGGACGGTAATCCTGTTTCAAGCACAATGATAAGAGGACTGGTAAGTTGTGGATTGATGGAAAATGCCCTGAAACTCCTTGGATATCCCTTTTTTATAAGAAACAGTGTAGTAGCAGGAGAGCGTCGGGGGCGACTGCTGGGTTATCCTACTGCAAATATTGATGTTCCTGATCAGAAGGTGATTCCTCCAGATGGAGTGTATGCATGTTCTGTTATTTTTAAGGGCAAGATCTTTCCGGCAGCCTTAAACATAGGTTTCAACCCCACCTTCTTTGATGTATCTTCAGTGAGGATAGAGGCCCACCTGATAGGTTTTGATGATAATCTTTATGGGAAGGAAATTAATATTGTTTTCTGGAAAAAGATCAGGGGCGAGATTTCTTTCAATAATATTGAAGATCTTTCATTGCAGATCGGTATGGACGCAGATGAAGCCCTTAAAATTTCAAATGAAAACGTTAAAAACTGTATTAATTTGCAAAACCTGAGTAACTGAAAAATATTTCATGAATTGTAAATTACAGGTTGAACAACTTGGCTACAGATGGTAATATATTCGCCGTTTCCACGGGCCTGTAGCTCAGGGGATAGAGCGAGTGCCTCCTAAGCACTAGGTCAGGGGTTCGAATCCCTTCAGGCCCGCCATTTTTTTCAGTTAACTGGTAATGCTAAATAAAACAGACTAATTAACGTGTTAGATGGCATTGATTTAAATGGTATACAACGGCTAAGCACTAGGTGCTGAATAATAGACTTCCCATAGAATTATGGGAGGTTTTTTTAATTGTGGGGAAGGACCTGCATTTATCTGGAAAAGAAGTACAAATTCAATAAATTAAGATAACTTTTTTAAATCCCTGTTTTTTCTAAAAGTTTTTTGGGATATATGTTGCCCTGGAATCGTTTCAGAGTACAATATATCTGTGATACAATTCAGTGGCGCAGAGAAGGAGTTATGCACACGGAGCTTACATTTACAAGGAAGGAAGTACATGGATGAAAAGATCTATTCTGAAAGTCATTTTATTTTCAATATGTTTTTTCTCTATTCTTTTTCTTCTATTTACGCCTGTACTTAATTTAAATATCAGTGACAGTGATGAACTTCTTCTTTCACTACCTGTGCATTCCGGAAAAACCCTTACCACTGGTTATATACATTCAGTACAATTAACTCCTGTAGAAGACGATTACCGGATAATAGATGATTCCATCTGGCTCTGGGAAGAAAGAGTAGTTTCCCATAATGCTGGTCTGCCCGTTGAAGCTCCTCGTAATGGAAGATTCTTTCAGGATAAGTCATGGATGTATGTTCAGGGTGGAAGATATAGCTTTGATAAGATCATGCTGAGAGTTGGGGATTCTGACCTTGGCAGAAACTGGATTAAGCTCGGAAATGCTCCTGAAATTCCTCTTTATAAAAAACATCCCTTATCACTTCTGAAAATCTATGTAACAGAAATGCCTTTTGTCTTTTCATGTATAAATAAACGAGTTGACCTTTTACAAAACAGGTAATGACATATTACAATTGTCAGAAGTTAAAGTGAACCTGAAACAATTTAGTGCGATCTATCAATATTTTTACAGGGGGGATAGGTTTCATGGCAGAAGACACCAAACCTATACAAAACGATGAAATGACGGAGATCGATCTTGATGAGGTGAGACGGCAGTTTGATACCGAATCAAGGTTCAGGGAGCTTATGGGATGGCAGGGATGGCTTATCACCACCATAGCTGTTGCAATGTCTTTATTCCATATTTATACTGCAGGTTTCGGCCTGTTGAATGCAATGATACAGAGGGCTATGCACCTTGCCTTTGTACTTGTTCTGGTCTTTCTTCTTTATCCTTTTTCACAGAAAAAAAGTGCAAGAGACAGGATCCCGTGGACTGATTTTATTTTAGCCCTTGCTGGAGCCTACGTTACTCTCTACATGGTCTTTAACTTTGAAGAGCTGGTAATGCGTGCCGGGTTACCAACAAGGATGGATCTTATTGTGGGGTTCCTGGGTATAGCACTTCTTCTCGAGGCTACGAGAAGGGTTTCAAGTCCTATTCTTCCCTGCATTGCATTATTCTTTCTTTTTTATTGTTTCTTTGGAAGATATTTTCCACAGATGTTCCAGCACAGAGGCTTTAATGTTATCCGGGTTATTAATCACATGTACATGGGTACGGAGGGAGTATTTGGAATTCCCCTTGCTGTTTCTGCGACCTTTGTTTTTATGTTCATTCTTTTCGGGTCGTTTCTTGAACAGACAGGAATGGGAAAGTTTATAATCGATCTTTCCATGGCGCTCGCAGGGCATTCTACTGGTGGTCCAGCAAAGGTAGCTGTTTTGAGTTCTGGTTTCATGGGTTCCATCTCAGGTTCTTCCGTTGCAAATGTCTGTACAACTGGAATGTTTACGATACCACTTATGAAGAGTGTAGGTTACAAGCCCTACTTTTCAGGGGCAGTTGAAGCTGTTGCTTCTACAGGAGGCCAGATAATGCCACCAGTTATGGGAGCTGCAGCTTTCATAATGGCGGAATTTCTTGGAGTTCCTTACCTTAAAGTTGCCCTTGCTGCAATAGTTCCAGCTTTTCTTTATTATTTTGCTGTAATGGTACAGGTACATCTTGAAGCTTCGAGACTTGGCCTTGAAGGTCTTCCCAGGGAACAGCTTCCCAAGTTGGGTGCACTTTTGAAGAAGAAAGGTCATCTTCTGCTTCCTCTTGCAGGTATTGTATATTTCCTTCTTTCAGGTTATACACCTCTTAAGGCGGCATTCAACGGTATACTAATAACTGTTGCAGTTTCATATCTCAACAGGGAGACAATGCTGACTCCGTTGAAGTTGCGTGATGCTTTGGAGAGCGGAGCAAGAGGAGCTCTTGGAGTAGCCTGTGCCTGTGGAACTGTAGGTATAATCGTTGGTACAGCGACACTTACAGGTCTTGGATTGAGGATCGCAAGTGCAATAGTTGCCATTTCAGGTGGTTTGCTTTTGCCGTCACTTATTTTGACCATGGTCGCATGCATTCTTCTCGGAGCTGGTCTTCCGACCACTGCCAATTTCATAGTTACCAGCACTATGTGTGCTCCTGCGCTGTTCAAACTTGATGTACCACCTATGGCAGCCTATATGTTCGTTCTTTACTTCGGTATTGCTGCGGATCTAAGTCCACCTGTTGCTCTTGCTGCCTACGCAGGTGCAGGAATAGCCGGCGATGATCCGATGAAAACAGGTGCAACTGCAGTAAAACTTGCTTTGGCAGGTTTCCTGGTACCGTATATATATGTTTACAATCCCATGCTTGTACTTGTTGGTTTCAAGGCGGTTCCATTTACAATTGCCATCATTACGGCTGTTCTTGGAGTCTTTCTTCTCGGGATGGGGTCAATCGGTTACTACAAGATCAAGATGCAGGCTTGGCAAAGGGCGCTTGCATTTGCAGGAGCTCTTACCCTCCTTGTACCTGGTATACAGACCGATATAATTGGACTCGCCATACTTATTTCCATGCACTTACTGCAATCAAGTAAAAAGAAGAAAAAACTGGCCGGAACAACATAGCCTTAAGTAGTGTTTTCTTCCACGCTTGTGATACAATCCTTGCGTACATTTAGCCGTCTCTTATTTAAGAGACGGCCTTTTCCTATAAATTGAGAGGAGAGTTACCTTAATGACAAAAGATTACAAAGAAACGCTGAACATGCCAAAGACATCCTTTCCGATGAGGGCGAATCTTGCAAAGAGAGAACCTGACTTTCTAAAATTCTGGGATGATATAGCTCTTAATAACCAGTTAATGGAGAAACGGGCTGACTCCCCTGAGTTCATACTTCACGATGGTCCTCCCTATGCAAATGGAAATATCCACATAGGTACTGCCTTCAATAAGGTACTAAAGGATTTTATTCCGAAATATAAATGGATGAGAGGATACAAGGCACCTTATGTACCGGGATGGGATACGCATGGTCTGCCTATTGAGCTCCATGTACTGAAATCAAAGGGTATTAGCCTTGAAGAAGTAGATCCAGTTTCTCTCAGAAAAGAATGCACAGATTATGCATATAAATATCTTGATATTCAGAGAGAAGAGTTCAAGCGCCTTGGCGTCCTTGGATTCTGGGATAATCCATACGTAACCCTTAAACCTGAATATGAAGCTGCTGAGATTGGTGTTTTCGCAAAAATGGTAGATAAGGATCTTGTTTACAAGGGACAGAAACCTGTCCACTGGTGTATTGACTGCCAGACCGCACTGGCAGCTGCTGAGATTGAATACTGGGATGAAAACTCGGATTCCATTTACGTTGGTTATACTCTCCCTGATATTTCAGAAAAATATGAAGTGCTTAAAGGAAAGGAAACTCAGATCATTGTCTGGACAACCACTACTTGGACTTTGCCTGCAAGCATGGCGGTAGCGATAAATCCAAACCTTGACTATGCCTTTCTTCCTGCAAATGGAAAAATTTACCTTTTTGCCGAAGGTTTGATAAAAGATGTAGCCGAAGCAACTGGTCTCGAATTTGGCGAGCCGGTGCTCAAAGTCAAGGGAAAAGAGCTGGAAGGTGTTATTTCGTTACATCCCTTTTATCCTGAAAGGCAAGAACCTCTTGTTCCTGCAGATTATGTGCTTCTTGAACAGGGTACGGGTTGTGTTCATACTGCACCTGGACATGGTGTTGAGGACTATGAGACGGGTATAAGATATGGTATAGAAGTCTACAATCCTGTCGATGAAAAAGGTGTTTTTGTTCCTGAAACGGAATTGGTGGGAAACCTTCCTCTTGCAGAGGCAGAAAAAGTTATCCTTGAAACTTTGACCGGAAATGGCAGACTTCTGGGTAAAAACAGGATTCTTCACTCTTATCCACACTGCTGGAGATGTAAGAAACCTGTTATCTTCAGATCTACGGATCAGTGGTTCGTGAAGGTCAGCCAATTCAGGGATCAAACCCTCAATATCATCGAAAAAGAAGTTCAATGGATTCCGGAGTGGGGAAAAGAACGGATATATAACATGGTACGGGATCGTTCTGACTGGTGTATAAGCAGGCAAAGGGTTTGGGGAGTACCTATCCCGGCTTTCTATTGCAATGACTGTGGGAAGATGATACTTTCAAGCGACAGGATAAAATGCGTTCAGGATATCGTAAGGGAGAAGGGAAGTAGCATCTGGTGGGAACTTTCTCCGAAGGAACTTTTAGGAGATCTTGCTGTCTGCCCTGCATGTGGAAGTGCAAATCTGCGGAAAGACGAAGATATCATGGATGTGTGGTTTGATTCCGGTTCAAGTCATGCTGCTGTTCTTGAAACCAGAGACGACCAGAAATGGCCCGCAGATCTTTATCTGGAAGGCAGTGATCAGCACAGAGGATGGTTTCAGACATCACTTTTAACTTCTGTAGCAACAAAAACCCTGCCACCTTACAAGGCTGTTCTTACCCATGGATTTATTGTCGATGGTGAAGGAAAGAAAATGTCCAAATCCCTCGGTAATGTAATAAAGCCTCAGGAAATAATAAGCAAATATGGGGCTGATATATTGCGTTTATGGGTCGCATCCACAGATTACAGGAACGATGTAAGAATATCTGACAATAT
>CAZFJG010000004.1:45896-49693 GCA_964519285.1 uncultured Synergistales bacterium
GTTTATGGGTCGCATCCACAGATTACAGGAACGATGTAAGAATATCTGACAATATTATAAAAAATCTTACTGAATCATACCGTAAGATAAGAAACACCTTCCGGTTCCTTCTTGGTAATCTGTGTGATTTCGAGCCTTCACTGGACAGTGTCGGTTATGAACAGATGGATGATATGGACAAGTGGATACTGTCCCTTCTGAACAGGCTGATCGACAAGACAACAGCAGCTTACGAAAGATATGAATTCCATATGCCTACTTTTCTCATTCACCAATTCTGTGTAAATGAGCTCAGTTCTTTCTTCCTTGAAGCGAGTAAGGACAGACTCTACGCCGAGGAAAAGATGTCTAATACAAGAAGAAGCTGTCAGACAGCTATGTGGCATATTGTTCTGGTTCTCTCTCGTCTTCTCGCTCCTGTCCTGACCTTTACAACAGAGGAGACATGGCAGGAACTGAGAAAGATAGATAAGGATCTTCCAGAAAGTATCTATCTTTCTGACTGGCCAGAGGTTGAAAAAGATGTGATCGACGAGAAACTCGAAAAGAACTGGGAGAAAGTACAGCTGATCAAGGGAGCAGTAAGTCGTGCTCTTGAGAAGGCCAGATCAGAGAACTTGATAGGTCACCCACTGGAGGCTCACGTCAGGGTTGAAAAAAGAGGTTTAGGTGAAAATCTTTCCTTGTACTCTGAGGAAGATTGGGGCAAGTTCTGCATTGTTTCGAAATTTTCTACTACAGATTCTCTTGCTGACAGCAGTGAAGCTTTTCTTGATAACGAGACGGGCCTTGGTATAATTGTTTCCAGAGCACCGGGCGAAAAATGTCCCCGATGCTGGAAATATACTGAATCCCAGAGAAACGGGCTTTGCTTGCGTTGCGCCGACGTTATGGACAATATTTAAACAAATTACTACATATTTTATTGATACAGAGCCCCTGCTTTGCAAGTTATTATGCAGGGGCTTTCCCTTCAGGAGGGATCCGGAATGGACCTGAAATATTGGGAAGAATGTCTGTTTAACAGAGAAAATGAACTGAAAAGGAGCATTGAGGACCTTTCATCTGAGATCTCGGGAAACGGATCTTCCGATGCGACCGATATGGCTAACAATGATATTGCTGATGATGCATGGAGGCTGGTTGATAACGAAAGTGCCTTTTCTGAAATAATGGAACTGAAAAAAGAATTTTTTGAAGTAAAACATGCTCTGTTCAAAGTTAGAGAAAAAAAAGACAGATACGGGATATGTGAGAAATGTAACAAATCCATTGACCTTGATAGACTTCGTGCAAGACCCTGGGCAAGGTATTGTTATAACTGCCAGGTCAGGATAGACGGGAATCATTAGTCTTATGTCTTTTATAGATTCAGAAAATCGATTTCCAGAAGGATAATCTTTTTTTAAATGGCGAAGTTATCAGAGAATAATTCTGGAGATAAAGCAGACTATACTGTTAATGAAGTACGTGTCGAAACGTATCAGGAAGGGATGAGGCTTGATGCTTTTGTCTCTGCTGTAACAGGTTTTTCTCGTTCTTTTATTCAGCATCTGATAAATGAAGGTTTAGTTGTCTCTTATTGTCATCAAAAAGGTTTAAAACAGTCCACAAAGGTAAAAGCAGGGGATGTTTTTCAAGTGAAGATCCCACCTCCTGTTGAGCTTGAAATAACACCTGAACCTGTAGATTTTAAAGTTATATATGAAGATCCTCATATTATTCTTCTGGACAAGCCTGCTGGACTTGTTGTACATCCTGCACCCGGGAACTGGGAAAAGACACTTGTTCACGGTCTTCTTTATCGCTATCCAGAGATAGGCAGGATCAACAATGTTATAAGACCAGGAATAGTACATAGACTCGATTCTACGACTTCAGGTCTAATGGTAGTTGCCAGAAACGAGGAAGCTCTTTCCGGACTTCAACTTCAGTTCAAAAAAAGGCTGGTCACAAAAATTTACCTGGCCCTTGCGGATGGTAAACCAGGAAATGCTGAGGGTCAATTGAATTACCCTGTGGGTAGAAGCAGGACAAACCGTTATAAAATGGCTGTTACGGGAAGCGGAAGGCCTTCAAGAACTGATTACAGGGTTTTGTGGACAAAAAACAATTTCAGTCTCATTACCTGTAAACTGCACTCAGGAAGAACTCACCAGATAAGGGTCCATCTCAAGCAGGCATGTTGTCCGTTAGTGGGAGACAGACTTTACGGAAATAAAGACCGAACCAGGTCTATGGATCATCTCGAAAGGATTTTCCTTCATTCCTGGAAACTCGGTTTTGAACATCCTGTAACAGGTGAAAAACTTCTATTCATATCCAGCCTTCCAGCAGATCTGGTCAATTTTCTGCGCAGGATTCTTTCCAGAAATCAGGTTCCACATATAGAGAATCCGGGTAATAGTATGTAACCTGGGCAATTCCACCACCCTTAATTGGCCTTACGTTTTTTTTCCTGGTGTAGATTACCCTTACTTTTCCTGAGTTTCTGTACTTGCTGTAATAGGCTGCAAGTGAGGCTGCAGTTTCGATAGCGCTGTCCAAAGATCCTTTGTCCAGCTCTTTTTTTCCTGGAAGTTTTAAAATTACATGAGAACCGGGGACTTCGTAAGCGTGGAACCATATATCTTCCGGACCAGCTTCGTTGAAGGTAACATACCTGTTTCCTTTTGCATTTAATCCCACCAGAATTATGAATTCACCCAAAAATTTTTTCAGGTGTGGAGGAAGATAGGATCTATCCTGTTTTTTCTTTCTTTCTGATGTTGGCATCAGATCAAGTTCCTTTGCTATGGAAAGTAATTGTACAGGGTGATCTACAAGTTCAATTGTTTCTTTCTGTTCACTGAGTTCATCGATACGGGATTCAAGAAAAAAGATCTTTTTGTCGATACCTTTCAGGTTTTTTTTATATTTTTTATATTGATTGTAGTATTTCTGAATATTTTCTGAAGGAGAAAGCCTGGGATTGAGAATTATCTCAACATTTTCCCCGTTATTTTCATAATCCGGAAGTAATACAGATTCCTGGCCTCTTGACAGCTGGTAAATACTGGACATAAGAAGATCGCCCTTCTTACGGAAATTCTCCGCTTCTCTGGATCGTTCTTTTTTTGAAAGCAAACCATCAAGGTGTCTTTTCCGGCTTTTGATCTGTTTTTCATAAAGATTTCGTATTTTTGATTTTATCTGGTTTGTTTTTGCTTCGATAAGCGGTTCGATAACAGCAAATTTTCCGGCTTCAAGGAAAGATCCATGGACCTTTTCACAATTGGGAAGTACCTCAGGAAAAACTGTTAGCATTACTTCGTTTCTCTGTGGAAGGCAGAGGAATGGTTTAGAGTAGATATCGGCTAACAAATCTGCCCATTCTTCTAACTTCCTGATATTAGAATTTTCCAGAACGAGTTTAGATAGATCCTTACCTATACCTTTAATAGAACTGACATCCTTTAGAGTCGGAGCAAGTCCAAATGATTCAAGGCTTATGCCCTTGAAAGGAGGTGGAGGTATGTAATTATGGTCGGGTGCAATTGTTCTATAACTATTCATATAAGGATGAATATGCTTTGCTGATTCAAGGATGCGATCTTTTTGATCGGAGATAATAAGATTGCTTTTTGGCCCAACTGCTTCGAGAATTATATTTGTGTATACTTTCACTCCAGCCGAAACTCTTTTTTCGAAGTAGAGCTTAAGTATACGGTCCCTGTCGATCTGTTCTGCTTTTATAAATATTGCATTCTGCAGGTGTTTCTTTAAATAGGCACCTATATTTGAGGTGTAATTTCCTG
>CAZFJG010000005.1:0-42268 GCA_964519285.1 uncultured Synergistales bacterium
TTATCAAGAATTCTCTTGCCGGTGAACATCCCAACTTCCTGCTTGCCGGAGTTGCATCTATCCTGATGGTGCTTGGTGTTCTTTTGGTCGTTCAGGCTTTCAAGGCGATGAAACCAAAGATCACAGGTACCGAAGAGTAGTATTAACTATAATAAACAGGAAAGGCCGCCCTTTTTTTCCGGGCGGCCTTTTTTTGATGAAAAAACTCTGGCTTTATATACTTTTTACATGTAGTTAACGTGGTAAAATAATGATCAATGTGATCTATTGGAAGTATATTTACTGTATTATTTTTAACAGGTTCTTTCAGGGGAGGGATATTTTTGGAAAAGGCAGGTACGGTAATATCGAAAGACCTGTCCGTGGTTGTCTGTGGTGCTGCAGGACAGGGGATCAAGACGGTAGAGGAATTTCTTGTCAAAGCTTTGAAGGCTTCAGGGTACCACGTTTACGCGAGCAGGGAGTACATGTCCAGGGTCAGGGGAGGCAATAACTCAACAGAGATCAGGATAGGTGCACAAAAGGTCATGGCATTTGTCGACCGGATTGATGTGCTGATCGTTCTCAGCCCGGGTATTCGTGCGAATGTTATGAAAAGGATATCCCCTGAGACGCTGGTCATTGGAGAAATTGAGGTTCTTGAAAAAGAACTTTCTGACAAAGATGCAGAGCTGGTGGACCTGTCTTTTGTGAAAGAGGCAAAGGATGCTGGAGGAAAAGTCTACGCAAATGCAGTTGCCGCCGGTGTGATATTTGGGATACTGGATATTGAAAAGAACATTCTTGAAGAGATGTTCGACAGTTTCTTTTTCTCCAAAGGGAAAGAAACTGTACAGAAAAACCTTGAAGCCATGGAAAAGGGTTTTTCCAGGGGAAGGGAGATAGCGCAAAAGGTGTTGGCGGATAAAGACCTGGAACCTTCGTCTGACCTGAAAGGTACTATTGCTCTCGATGGAAGTGACGCCGTTTCCATGGGAGCTCTTGCTGGAGGTTGCAACTTTATTGCTTCCTATCCCATGTCTCCTGCTACTGGAGTTCTTACGTATCTTGCATCACATGCCCGTGAATTTGACATAGTAGCAGAACAGATAGAGGACGAGATAGCTGCTATAAATTGTGCAGTGGGGGCAAGCTACGCTGGTGCAAGGTCCATGGTTACGACTTCCGGTGGAGGATTTGCCCTGATGAGCGAAGGACTCAGTCTGGCGGGGGTCATGGAGACTCCTGTAGTAGTCCATCTCGCACAGAGGCCGGGACCTGCTACGGGCATGGCTACGAGGACAGAACAGGCGGACTTAAACCTTGCTCTCTATTCGGGGCATGGAGAGTTTCCAAGGATCCTTCTGGCCCCCGCAACCATAGAAGATGGTTTTTACCTTATGAAAAAGGCTTTCAATCTGGCTGACAAGTTTCAGGTACCGGTGATTTTGCTCACGGACCAGTATTTTCTGAACACCTTTTATGATGTCCACGAATTTGACGTGCGCAAAGATGAAAATGAATATTTTATTGTAGAGGCTGGTAGTGAATATCGACGTTACGAGGATACTGAAAGCGGGATCTCTCCAAGGTCGGTCCCTGGTTACGGAAAGGGTATTGTAGGTTCAGACAGTCACGAACACGATGCATGGGGGCATGCCCAGGAAGATTTTGAACTAAGGGAAAGAATGGTTCAAAAAAGGTTAAGAAAGCAAAAGGAGATAACAAAAGAACTGGTAACGCCTGTTTTCGATGGGAAAGAGGCATTTAAGAACCTTGTCCTTTCGTGGGGATCGACTTATCCTGTTATAAGGGAAGGTCTTGATCTTCTTAACGATCCGGACACCTCCCATCTCCATCTTCGACAGCTTTGCCCCCTTGATGAGGATCTCCCAAAATACCTGGAAAAGGCTGAAAATGTCATATGTATCGAGGGGAATGCAACAGGTCAGCTATGCAGCCTGGTGAGGCAGAAAACAGGATACAATATAAAGAAAAGAATTCTGAACTACCGGGGGCTTCAGTTTTCAGCGGAGGAGATATGCGAAAGGCTCGGTTCTGTTACAGAAAAAGGGGGTGACAAGTGATGGATGCATCCGTATTCGATCTCAAGGATATCGACATACAGTGGTGTCCAGGCTGTGGTGATTTCAAAATTCTGCAGTCTCTCAAGAAATCCCTCGCGGAACTGGACCTTGCTCCGGAAGATACGGTAATAGTTTCAGGAATAGGACAGGCAGGTAAAACCCCTCATTTCATGAGATCCCATTTCTTCAACGGACTTCACGGGAGGTCACTGTCCAACGGAACTGCCATAAAGGTTTCTAACCCAGCCCTTAATGTCGTAGTTATCGGAGGGGACGGTGATATGTATGGGGAGGGAGGAAATCAACTGCTGCATACAATACGCAGGAATCCTGATATTACCAATCTCGTCTTCAATAACATGATCTACGGGCTGACAAAAGGCCAGGCATCTCCGACTACCTCCCAGGGGATGAAAACGACTCTGCAGGTTGAAGGGGTTATAAACGAACCCGTCAATCCAATTGCTATAGCAATTGCCCAGAATGCGTCCTTCGTTGCCCGTGCTTTTGCAGGTGACGTGGATGAGACTGCGGAAATTATCAAGAAGGCAGTCAGTCATAAAGGTTACGCCCTCGTTGACATATTTCAGCCCTGCGTATCATTCAACAAGGTAAATACCTATCAATGGTTCAGTGATAATACCTGGTACGTGGATGAAAGCCATGACCCACGGGACAGGGAGGCAGCTTTCCGTCTGGCTTTGAAAAATGACAGCTTCCCCCTGGGTGTGTTGTACAGATCTGAAGACAAAAAGACCTTCGAGGAGTGGTCACCTCTGTATGAGAAGGATGATCGTCCTCTCTTCCAGAGAAGACCAGATCCCGATAAACTTGCTGCTCTTGTAGGCAGTTACAGGTAGACCAGTAAAGGAGGTAAAATCTATGGGCAAACTTATTGAACTAGGGACGGAGGCACAGGATTTCACACTAAAGGACCAGCATAACGAGGACCTTACCTTATCGGATCTGAAGGGTAAAAATGTACTTATTCTGTTTCATCCTCTTGCATGGACGAAGATATGCAGCGAGGAAATGAACAGGATAGACGTTAGAATGGATCTTTTTGAAAAACTTAACACCGTTCCACTCGGAATAAGTGTAGACACTGTACCGAGTAAGAAGGCATGGGCAAAGGAAATAGGAGTTGAAAGAATGCGTCTTCTGTCCGATTTCTGGCCTCATGGCAAAGTATCTGAACAGTTGGGTGTTTTCAGGGAATCTGATGGTTTCTCAGATAGGGCTATTATTGTTCTCAATGAAAAACGAGAGGTCATTTTTGCAAGGATCTACGATTTGACGGAACAGCCCGACATCAGGGAGGTCGAGGATCTGCTCGCCGATTATGCCGAGGCTTCCATAGATCTGGATAACGAGATTCAGAAATGCCTGAGAGACAACAAGGGAAAACTTATATGTATGGAAGACCTGGAGGCGGTAGGTATTCATACAACTCCCAAGGTCTCTTTTGACTGAGCCTGTACCGGGAAAATTAACATGTTAGTGTAATGTTTTGGAGGTGCAGACGAAACTGCTGTGCCTCCTTTTTCAGTTCAGCTCAAAATCAGTTATTACTTCAAGTTCAAAGTTCAAAACTGCAGGACTGGATGGCATTTTACCCTGGGCCATTCTCGAGTAATCCTCCAGAATCTGTCTGTAGATCTCGTTTTTAAGAGGATCTTTTTCCGAGGCGGTTACCATGGAGGCTATCTGGTTTACCTTGGAATATGTTTCGGGTGAGAGGACAAACAGGGGGCCTTCTTCGGTTACCATGAGAGTGTACACGAAAGACAGCACCTTACTGTCTTTTACCTGTTCAGTATCTCTGTACTCCGGTAGAGAAGGAGAAATATAAAGGAGGATGTTCTCGGGTATATCTATCCTGAAAGGTATCTCGTCCCAGAGAGTTTTTGCCCATGGCAGAAGAAACAGCCAGCCTTTTCCTGAACCCGACAGGGTTACGCACCATAGAGAGAATTCCTTGCCCTCCTTTGAACGCAGAAATAGTTTCCATACAGGATCAGGTATTTTATCACTGTCCAGATCCTTTAACAGGCAGTCTGATCTATCGAGAAGAACCATGTTCTCGATCAGGTGCAGTCTCTCAATATCAGTATCCGTTCTCAGCCATGCCCTGTTGATCCTCCCCTTTTCGTATTTTTCCTGTTCTACGGAAATAAAGACAGGCAAATCTGGGTTTTTCAGGACCCTTGTATAGGCCGCTGCAACCGGTGAAATTAATAGAACAACCAGAAAACCAAGCAGTAAAATCTTAAAGTTTCTTACAGGCCCACGAAATAGAGCCATTATCACAGATTCCCTATCCTTACCATGGATCTGTCCCGTTCTGGAATATTCTCCCAGAGAGCGCGAATGGATTTTCCTTTAAGAGGATGGATCATATCAGGAGCGATCTGGCAGAGGGGTTTGAGCACAAAGGCCCGTTCGGGCATGCCTGGATGGGGGATCTGCAGTTTCGGATCCCTTATCACTGTATTTTCCATGAGAAGTATATCAATATCAATTTCTCTGGGGCCCCATCTTTTTCTCGTTATCCTTCCAGTTTCCTTTTCGATACTCTTCACAAGAGCCAGAAGAGAATACGGGTCAAGGTCAGTTTCTATGGCTATACAGGCATTAAGGAACCGGGGCTGATGGTTGACCCCAAAGGGGGCCGTCTCGAAAATGTCACTCCTTGCCAGTATTTTAACTCCGTTAAGCTTTAGAAGACGAAGGGCTGTTCTGAGATTGACTATTCTGTTTCCCATGTTTGCACCCAGAGAAAGAGCGGACCAGCTCAAGACCTTGCCCCCCGAATCTCGGTAATTGTTCTGATAGCCCTGTAGTTTTCCTCAATATCGTGAACTCTGACCATCTGGACCTCTTTCATTGCGCAATATGACGATATTGAAGCAGTGCTTCCGAGTCTGGCTTCGTCAGTGTTGCTTTCAGCGATCTTTCCAGTAAGTCCTTTTCGTGAATGACCAATTAGCAGTGGCAGGCCAAAGGTTCTGAAGGATTCTATATTCTTGAGGATAGTAAGATTGTCGGAATATCTTTTGCCGAATCCCAGACCGGGATCAATTATGATCCTGTCTTCGGTCATCCCTCGTTTTGTGGCTGTTTTGAGAGAGGATTCAAGTCCTTCAAGAACTTCCAATACTGTATCGTTGTAAAAAGGGGAATCCTGCATGGTCCTGGGAGTGCCCTGAATATGGCCAATTACGAGTATTCCCTTTTTCCGGGCCACTACATCGGCAAGTTCCGGGTCATGAGCTAGACCGTAGATGTCGTTTATGATGTCAGCACCAGCCTGTAGAGCAGCGAGTGCTGTTTCTGACCTGTATGTGTCTACTGAGATGCACAGTTCTGGAAAGGCAGATCTGAGGATCTTCAGAGGAGGAACCAGCCGTTTTATTTCCTCTTCTGCCGTTATTGGAAGGGATCCTGGACGGGTCGATTCTGCTCCCAGATCGATGACACTTGCACCCTTCTGGACCATCGAGGCAGCCTTGTCCCTGATCTTTTCAGAGGCAGTCCTGCTTTCGGGGAAAAAAGAGTCGGGAGTAAGGTTTATTATGCCCATGATCCTGGTGTTGCTGTCGAGGATCAGAGGAGGTCTTCCATTTCCGAGCTCCATCTTCCATGTTCTTATTTTAATTCTGGAAACCCTGTTGGCGAGTTCTTCTCTGACAGTGACCAGGCTGGGGATGTCGAATTCTTCAAGTTTGCTGATCAGCTGTACCAACTGTTTTTCAGTAGCAAGGAGCAGACCGTCAGTTGTTTTGTCTCTGCAGTTCACTGTATTCCGGCTGACTACGAGGTCCCCTCCTCTTGAGAGGATCTCCTGCTTCAGAATATTCGCTGATACTGTACTAAGGTCCTTTATATAAAGACTGGTAACTGATGTCTTCGACCTGAACCAGGGAAAGGATCTCCCGTCTGCCCGGATCTTTTTTATTAACGCGGACAGGTCTTTGTGGTCGCTCAGTTCTACTGGAAATACTTTCATTTGTATAGTCCTCTTCTTTTATGCGTTTTTTTCGTTTCGAACCTGAACATCATAAATGGGATCCATCGGCACGGTCAAGGTGTTGAAAGACCGATAAAGATCAGTTCCATTCAATGTTGAGTTTCGAGAGATGGTCTGTAAAGTTCAGGCTGAAAAGGCAATAACCCCTTTTCGATGAGTGGTGTATTATAGAATATGAAGCTGTATCCACGTGTATCTTCCAGAAATAGGGTTCTTTAATTCCAATACAGGCGGCTATCAGAGGTTTGATAGTAGTTCTGTGAGAAACTGTCATAAGGGTTTTACCACGGTTTTCCTCAACAATTTCCTCCAGTGCGGAAAAAGCCCTTTTCTGAACGCTTGCGAAGGATTCTCCGCCTTCAATTTCCAGTTTCTCAGGATTTGTCAGCCACAGGTCCCATTTTTCAGGGTATTCTTTGGCGATCTCTTTTTTAAGCCTTCCTTCCCAATATCCAAGGGAAATGTTGTTAAATCCGTTTTTCTGGATCACCGGCAGCCCCGTATTGCGGGCTATTGGCTCTGCAGTCTGCAGTGCTCTTTTAAGCGGACTTGAATAGATAACCTCAGGAGCCAGGGAACTCAGGGCTTTTGCAAGTTCTCCAGCCTGTTTCAGACCGGTTTCGTTAAGTTCGTAATCCATCCTTCCTCTGAACCTGTTCTCAAGGTTCCCTCTGGATTCTCCGTGTCTTACGATGATGATTCGTGTTATCATTTCTTCCAAGCCGAACCTCTCCTTTTCCCGTCATTTGCTCATGTCAGCCAGTTAAGTATATCAATGAATTTCTCTTTTATGTATATCCTTCCCTTAAAAAATCTGACCAGTCTTGACAATATTACCTGCGATTGATAATCTACATGGGAGTGATAAACGAGTTGGCACTCATTGAGTGAGAGTGCTAACATCATCAAGAAAGGGTTTTGGCCTTGCTTACTGAAAGACAGCTGGAAATAGTTCTTGCAGTGGTCTATGAATATATTACTACAGGTGAGCCAATTGGATCCCGTACAATTTCCAGAAGATATCTGAAGGGGTGCAGTTCGGCGACAGTGAGAAATGAAATGGCCGATCTCGAGGAGATGGGTTATCTATATCAACCACATGCTTCGGCGGGCAGAATTCCGGCACCCAGGGCATATAAGCTTTATGTGGAATCCATTCTTCAGAGGAGAAGGACCCCTCCTGATGGGCTGAAAAAATGGCTGAGGGAAATGAACGAAAAAAGACAGGATCTTGAGACCATTATGTCTACGAGCTCGAGGCTCCTGGGTCAGGTTACGAGTTATGTGGGTATTGCAGCTGTAGCAAACATAGAGGATGTGGTGCTTCAGCGGGTGGAGTTTTTGAGACTCGGCGGAAATGCAGTACTGATGGTAGTTGTTCTCAAGGGAGGTCTGGTGCATTCTAAAACGGTAATGATCCCTGAGGAGATATCCCAGGATATCCTTGACGACCTTGCGAGGAACATTAACGCTCTTGCTTCAGGCCAGCTTTGGTCTACTGTCAGAAACAGCCTTTACGACTATCTTACAATGGAGCTTGAAAAAATATTCAACAACTGCAGGGATGCGGTTTCTGAGATGGATAGCCTTATGACAAGTCAGAACTACAGACTATACACCGGAGGCACCAGTCATATCCTTGGGTTGCCCGATTTTCAGGATGTGGGTAAATTAAGAGCTGTAATGTCCCTTCTGGAGGAGGAGACTTCTCTTGCAGAACTGGTGGAAAAATGTTCTGCTCCTGAAGGAACCATGGTAACCATTGGTGATGAAAATCCTGAAGGAGGGATCAAGAACTGTTCCCTCGTGACGGTTTCAAGGGTAAAAAGTGGACAGAAGGCAGTACTGGGCCTGATAGGTCCAATCCGTATGGATTACGAGCGTTCTATCGCATTGCTGGAGACCATGCTTAAGGGAATTTATAAATAGCAGCAGGGAGGTTGAAAAATGATTTCGGAAAAAGATTACCCCAAGCCGCAGGAAAATGCGGATAAACCGGATATAGAAGCAGAAATTTCTGATGAAAAGTCCAGGGAAGAGAGTGGGGGGAAATTTTTTGAGGACAAATCCCAGGAAGATCTTGTAAATGATCTTCTTGACCTGGCAAAGGAAAGGGAAGAGATGATATCTGCCCTGGATGCACTGGAAAAGGAGAGGGATGAGGCAAAGGAAGAGGCTGCAAGGCACAGGGCCGAAATGTACAATTTCAGACAGAGAATGGAAAGGGAAGTAAAAAAACAGAAAAAACTTGCCGCCGAATCTGCCATACTTGAATTTCTGCCGGTCCTTGACAACCTGGACAGGGCTTTGAACGTAGAGGACAGTGACAGTGTCTCTCATGTTCTTGATGGAGTCGAGATGGTTCACAGGCAGTTTGTAGAGGTTCTTCGCAAATTTGGAGTTGAGGAGATAGAAGCCCTGGGAGAGGAGTTTTCCCCCAGAGTACATGAGGCGGTCTTTGTTTCCGAGGTGGATGATCCAGAAAAGGATGGAGTAGTCCTGAGGGAGATCCAGAAGGGATTTATCATGGATGAAAGGGTGATAAGGCCTTCCAGGGTCGAAGTCGGAAAGTACTCTGCAGAAGCCGGGGACAAGAAGTGATAAAAATATGGTAGTTCTGCAGTAAAGCTGATTGAGAAAAGGGAAAAAGTGGATTCATCAAAAAAAGATGCATGTAACAGGATTTTAAAATTATAGAGGTGATCAGTATGTCTAAAGTAGTAGGAATTGACCTTGGAACTACAAACAGTGTTATAGCAACCAAGGAAGGGGAACAGATAACAATTATATCCAATGCCGAGGGTACCAGGACTACACCATCGGTAGTTGCCTTTTCAAAAGAGGGAGAACGACTTGTAGGACAGCTTGCCAAAAGACAGGCAATAGTCAACTCTGACAGGACCATAAGCTCTATCAAGAGAGATATGGGAACGGACAGGAAAGTAAAGATAGACGAAAAGTCCTACACTCCCCAGGAGATCTCTGCAATGATACTCCAGAAGCTCAAAAGGGACGCCGAGGATTATCTGGGTGAGCCTGTGGAAAAGGCAGTTATTACTGTACCTGCCTATTTCACAGATTCCCAGAGGCAGGCAACCAAGGATGCTGGAACCATAGCTGGAATGGAAGTTCTCAGAATAATCAACGAGCCCACTGCAGCTGCCCTTGCCTATGGAGAGAACAAGGAAGGAGAACACAAGATCCTTGTTTTTGATCTTGGCGGAGGTACCTTTGACGTTTCAATACTCGATGTCGGAGACGGAGTTTTTGAGGTTCTTGCAACCGCCGGTAACAACAGGCTCGGCGGTGACGACTGGGATATGCGCATCGTCGACTGGATGATCGAGGAGTTCAAGAAGTCCGAGGGTGTTGATCTTCGCAATGACCGCATGGCCAAACAGAGGCTCAGGGAAGCTGCCGAAAAGGCAAAGGTCGAGCTTTCATCAATGTCAGAGACAACAATTTCTCTGCCCTTTATCACTGCAACGGATACAGGACCAAAACATCTGGAACTTAAGCTCACAAGGGCTAAATTCGAGGATTTGACAAGGGATCTTCTTGACAAGGTCGTTAATCCTACAATGCAGGCCATCAAGGACTCCGGTCTCAAAAAGGAAGAGATCCAGAAGGTTCTTCTCGTCGGTGGTTCCACAAGGATGCCTGCGGTGCAGAAGAAGATCAAGGAGCTTACAGGACAGGAACCTACAAAGGGAATTAATCCCGACGAATGTGTTGCCTACGGAGCGGCTATACAGGCAGCTATCATGAGCGGCGAACACAAGGACGTGGTCCTTGTGGATGTTACACCCCTGTCCCTTGGACTTGAAACGCTGGGTGGAGTATTTACAAAGATCATAGAAAAGAATACTGCCATCCCGGTTTCCAAATCCCAGGTGTTCACTACTGCTGCAAACAATCAGCCGGCAGTTGACATAAAGGTCTACCAGGGAGAGAGGTCCATGGCAGCGGACAACATACTTCTGGGTAACTTCGTTCTTGACGGAATTCCGCCGGCACCGAGGGGTGTACCTCAGGTCGAAGTAACTTTCAACATCGATACCAACGGTATTCTCAACGTAAAGGCCGTTGACAAGGGAACTGGCAAGGAGCAGCATATAACCATACATTCTTCCAACCTGTCCGATGAAGAGATCAACAAGATGAAAGAAAAGGCTGAAGAAAATGAAGAAGAGGACAAAAAGAAAAAAGAAGCGGTCGAGGTTCGAAACGAGGCGGATAGCCTTGTTTTCAGCACTGAAAAATTGATCTCCGATCTTGGGGACAAGATCAGCGAGGATGAAAAAGGCAGGATAAATTCAGATATTGAGGCCGTAAAGAGCGCTCTTTCCGGAGAAGACAAGGATGCTATAAAGGCCGCATCTGACAAGCTGAACAATACTCTGCAGGAATTCTCCCAGAGGCTTTACCAGCAGGCAGGGAGCCAGGAGCAGACCGGTCAGGATCAGGCAGGTCCACAGGGAGGTTCCGGAGAAGCTGAAGAAGAGACTGTAGACGCTGAATTCAGTGACCAGGGTGAGGCATAAGAGGTGAGCTGTTTTGTCCTCTTCAGGCGATAGGGATTATTACGGCACTCTCGGAGTTTCCAGAGATGCCAGCACAGCAGAGATAAAAAAAGCTTACAGGCAGCTTGTTCGCAAATATCATCCCGATGCCAATCCAGGCAACAAGGATGCCGAGGAGCGCTTCACAAAAATAAACGAAGCGTACCAGGTGCTGAGTGATCCCCAGAAGAGAGCACAATATGACCAGTTTGGAACCGTGGGGGATTTCTCCCAGGGGGGAAGTCCCTTCGACGGTTTCGGCGGAACTGGGGATATCTTTGGTGATCTTTTTGAAAACATCTTTGGTGGTGGTCCAGGAGCCAGAAGACAGGATCCAAATGCACCAAGGAGAGGTTCCGATCTCGAGACTGAACTGGTGATCACACTTGAGGAAGCTGCCCGGGGAGTTCGGAAGGAAATGACTGTTCCTCGATGGGAAAACTGTGACCGTTGTGGTGGAACAGGAGCTGAACCGGGCTCATCACCAGAGACTTGCCCGAGATGTAATGGAAACGGACAGGTCGAAACGAGACAGAGAACGCCCTTCGGGAGTTTTGTATCTGTCTCTGCATGTCCTGAATGCAGCGGAACAGGAAAGATCATCAAGGATCCCTGCACAAAATGCAAAGGCAGGGGCAGGGTCAGAGAAAAACATAAAATAGAGATCAATATCCCTGCAGGGGTCGACAAGGGGACAAGGCTTAGAATGTCAGGACAGGGAGAGACCGGAATCAACGGTGGTCCCTCTGGAGACCTGTACGTTTTTGTTAATATACCTGAGCACAAGATCTTTAAAAGAGATGGTTCCGATCTCCATAGAAATCTTGTCATACCCTTTCCCCAGGCGGCTCTTGGAGCACAGGTGAAGGTTAATAATCTCTATGGAGAGGAAGAAGTCCTTGATATTCCCGGAGGCACCCAGCCAGGAGAGGTATTTACCCTGAAGGGAAGTGGGATGCCAAAGCTCAGGGGAAAAGGGAAAGGCTACCTTTACGTGCATGTGGATATTGATGTTCCAAAAAAATTATCCGACAAGGAAAAAGCTCTTCTGGAAGGTCTCGCAGGGGAAATGGGACTGGAAGTCAGAAGTGAAGGTTTGTTCGGGAAGTTCAAAAAGATATTTGGAGGATAGATACTTAAAGGATCCCCTTATTCTTTTATGTTAATATTTAGATGACAGAAGGGAGACTTTATGGTCTCCCTTCTTATAAAATGGACCGCAAGGTCCATTACGGAGATGATCATATATGGGTAATACAGAAAGCTACTGGTGGTATATAACAGTTGAAGGTCCTGCTGATCACGGAGATGTGATGGTCTCCCTGGCGGATCTTGCCGGAAGTATAGGCTCAGAGAGCAGCGAGAAAGAAGATAGATTAATGGTAAGGGCCTTTTTTCGAAGTACCCATGATCTGGGTTTCTGGACAAAGAGAGTAAATGAGTCTCTTGAGCCCTGGGAGTGTCTGCAGATCTTTGATACGGGGAAGATCGAAAATCAGAAGTGGCACACAGCCTGGAAGGATGCCTTTCCACCTCTTCCCGTAGGCGATTCCCTTGTAGTTCTTGCTCCATGGCACAAGGGAAGCGAGCCTGAGGACAGAATACCTCTTTATATCTATCCCGGAAGTGCTTTCGGGACTGGCTATCATGAAAGTACCCAGTCTGCACTGGTTCTTCTTGAGAGACACATTAAAAGGGCATCATCTGTTGCAGATATAGGTGCCGGTTCCGGGATCCTTTCAATAGCTGCTCTTAAGCTTGGGGCAGGTAATGTCAGGGCCAGAGATATTGAACCGGCAGTAAGAGTAGAATTCGACCAGAACCTCAAGATCAACGGTATTTCAACTTCTCGGGCAGAATTTGAGACAGGTGATCTGCTGAAAGGTTTTGAGGGACCTGTTGATCTTCTGCTTGCTAACATAGTTGTTGATCCGCTCCTTTCAATGCTACCGGATATTCCCTCAGTCCTTGTTCCAGGGGGCCGGGCAATATTGTCAGGAATGATAGAAAAGGAAAGGGACAGGTTTATGGAGAATCTTGATACTTCCCTTCTTGAGGTAAAGGAAGAGATAATAACAGGAGAATGGTGGGCAGTCATACTGGAGTTAAGATGAGGATGAAGGGTAAAAGACTATTCATACAGGCTATGGGCTGCAGGACCAATCAATATGAGGCTGATGCAGTGGCGAGCATGTTTCGTAACCTGGGGGCTGAGATCGCAGAAGATCCCGCAGATGCGGATATTGCAATATTTAATACATGTACAGTGACGTCAAGGTCAGACAGAAAAGTCCGACAGGCAGTAAGAAGAATCAGAAGATCCAATCCTGGATTGCTTCTTCTGGTTACCGGTTGCTGGGCACAGAGAGCAAATGTGCAACAGGCCATATCTCTTGGCATAGATTTGCTTGTAGGAAACAGGAAAAAGAGTGATATCCCCAGAATTGTGATGGAATACCTGGAAAAAGGTCCTGAAGAAAACATTTTCAGGGTTGATGTAATGGACAATGACAGCTGGGACGATCTTTTCATGGATTTTCCAGTCCTTCATACGAGAGCCTTTGTAAAGATCCAGGACGGTTGTTCCCATTTCTGCACCTACTGCATAATTCCCCATGTCAGGGGACGTTCGGTAAGCAGGGCTTCAGATGATGTAATAAAAGAAGTCTCCTGTCTTGCCGACAGGGGTGTCAAAGAGATTGTCCTGACGGGAGTTCATCTAGGCTCCTATCTGGATAGTTCCGGAATAACCCTTGCCGATCTTGTCGGCAAACTCGGGATTATAGAAGGAGTTGAAAGGATAAGATTCGGGTCCATAGAGCCTTTTACCCTTGACGATGAACTTCTCAGGGCACTGGGAGAAGTACCGACATTCTGCCCACACCTGCACATACCTCTTCAAAGCGGTGATGACCAGGTTCTTGAGCGAATGAAAAGAGGCTATACCTCTTCGGCCTTTTGTACTGTTCTTGACAGGGTAAGGAACTCTCTGGGCACTGATATCCATATCAGTACAGATGTTATGGTAGGTTTTCCGGGAGAGACAGACAAGGCCTTTGAGAATACTCTGAAGTTGATGGAGAAAGCCGGCTTTGGGAAAGTCCATATTTTCCCCTTTTCTGCCAGGGAGGGTACTCCTGCATTTAACTTTTCCGGAAAGGTAAGTTCCGTGTCAGTTACAGAGAGAACAAAAAGAGCTGCCCAAATTGCCGATGCGATGCTTGAAGAATACTGCTCAGCTTTTGTGGGAAAAAGGATCCCTGTCCTTGTAGAAAAGTCTGGCACTGGTGGGCATGGATTGATCCCACATTTCCTGAGGGTAAATTTTAATTCCGTTCACCGGGAAGGTTCTGTTGTAGATCTGAAGATAGGTTCCTGCGATTCGGGTATTCTTCAGGCAGAGGAATGAACAGATATTGATATACTTTTCCCACGGATCGCAAATATTATGGCATAATACATGTAAATCAATAAAGCTTTATGGGGTGGATATACAGAATGGCAGGTTGTGTATTTTGCAAGATAATCAATGGAGAAGTGGAATCGGATATCCTTTATGAAGATGACCATGTTGTTGTTATCAGGGATCTCTTTCCCCAGGCTCCAGTACACCTACTGGCTATTCCAAGGGAACATATTCCCTCTGCAAGCCATGTTGAAGACCCGCTTGTCTGGGCAAACTTGATGAATAGTGTTAAAATAGTTGCCCGAAACCTGGAACTAAATGAAGATGGATACCGTATCGTAGTTAATTGCGGTCATCAGGCAGGCCAGTCTGTAGGTCACCTCCATGTTCATGTTCTGTCAGGACGTAAGTTCAGATGGCCTCCAGGTTAGAAGCGGGTTTCCCGTAGGAAAGGGGGGAACGTCCATGACCACAGTCATTCGCAAAGATAACGAGTCCCTTGAGGATGCCTTGAAACGTTTCAAGAAACAGGTTTCCAAGGTAGGTACCCTTCGTGAGGCAAAGAGGAGAAAGCATTACGAAAAGCCCAGCGATATCAAGAAGATGAAAAAAGCTGCAAGGGACAGAAAGAACAAGCCAAAATAAGAAGGTGAACTGACGGTGTCTGGTCTTGAGAAAAAGATTCAGTCCGATCTTGTGAGTGCCATGAAAGAAAAGAACTCTATGCGGTTGTCGGTTTTGAGAATGGTCAAGGCTGAGTTGCAGAGAGTTAAGGCTGATCAGGGCAGGGATCATGAATTGACTGACGAAGAAGTTGTCTCTGTTGTGCAGCGTCTTGTAAAACAGAGGCGGGAGGCAGCAGATCAGTATGCCTCCGGTGGTGCTGAAGAGAGAGCCGCAGCGGAACTCAAGGAGATAACTGTTCTTGAGGAATATCTTCCACGTCAGCTTAGCTCTGATGAACTTATGAAGATTATAGTCGAGGTAGCGGAGGAGGTCCGTCCCTTTGGCCCTGCCGACATGGGTAAAATGATGGGCAGGGTAATGCCGAAGGTAAAGGGTCTCGCCGAAGGAAACAAAGTTCGAAAAGAAGTTAGTCGTTTTCTGAAAGACCTGGAGGATTAAATCCAGCAAACCTGTAATGCCGGGCCTAAGGTCCGGCATTTTTTTGTATTTACGAATTTCGGATCACTTGTACTCTATATATGGAGTGTTTATAATACAGGTATTCCCATATATGGAGGGGTAGTAATGAGATGTCCCGAATGTGGAGCTGAAGAGACAAGGGTTATAGAGACGAGAACTTCAGATGAGGGCAGAATAGTCCGAAGAAGAAGGGAATGTTTTGAGTGTCAGATACGCTTTACCACTTACGAGAGAGTTGAGGAAAAAAGGGTCATCCTGGTTCTTAAAAAGGATGGCAGAAGAGAGTCCTTTGATCGAACAAAGCTCCTGAGGGGAATAAGCAAAGCCTGCGAGAAACTTCCCGTACCTCTTGAAAAAATAGAGGAAATGGCATGCAGGATCGAGGGAAAAATAAGAACACGAGGTTACGGTGAAGTACCCGTAAACGAGATAGGAGATCTGGTAATGAATGAACTGAAGGGAACGAGCCAGGTAGCTTACGTAAGATTTGCCTCTGTTTACAGGGAATTTACCGATATATCCAGTTTCGAAGAGGAACTTGCCCGTCTTGCAAGGGAGAAGATCGCAGAAAGTCCCTAGTTTAAGGGGTTTTTCTCTCAGGTATTAATGAGTTTGATAAGTCCTGAGGAGTATATAATACTCTCCGAAGGAGATAAGATATTAAAGGAACTGCGGGATATCGGATTATGATCTGTACCAATGCGGGAGGCATATGAATGACGGCTTTCAACGTTCCCAATCTTTTAAGTTTTTTAAGGGTATTTCTGGCACCGCTTGTAATGGTGTTTTTGACGATGCGTTTCAATTTTGGTGTTTCTCCACTTGAAGAAATGGGTATCCAGGTGGGATACGGAGATATTCTGGCTGGATTTGTATTTATTCTGGCAGCTCTTACGGATACAGCTGACGGATATATTGCAAGAAAAAAAGGTATAGTAACTAACCTGGGCAAGTTCATAGATCCTCTTGCCGACAAGATTCTTGTTGTTGCTGCCCTGATATCGCTGGTTCAGCTTCAGCGTCTTCCCGCCTGGATAGTTGTAGTAATTATATCCAGGGATTTTGTGGTAACTGGTTTAAGAATGGTTGCATCTGCAGAAGGTATAGTCATAGCAGCCTCAAAATGGGGTAAGGTAAAGACGGTCAGCCAGATAGTGGCAATATCACTTATGATCCTTAACCTCCCGGGGGGACTTCTGGCAATGTGGATCGCACTGATCATGACACTGTGGTCAGGTATTGACTATCTTTACAAGGGTAAAAACGTAATTCTGAACAGTTAGTACCGGTGGCCCTGTTCCACTTTTGCCGGGCAAAGTGCGCGGAAAGGTCTAAATGTAAAAGTCAGAATGTTGTTGCAGGCCGGAGCCTGAAAGTTTTTCAAGATCTCATTTGATCCGGCAGGGACCTTTGCTGAAAAACGGTGCTTTTACCTTATATGCTTAATTATGGCTCCCATAGCCGGATATTCAGGCAAAGAGTCCAAAATCCTTTCAATTACAAAATGCACTGTTTTACCATGAGGAGCTTCTGCGGTTTACTTCCTTGTTCCCGCTTGTTCCGATTAGTTCTGACCTTTGTCCAGTATAACAATAAAGACAGTCAGGTCTAACTGAATTTGTTAGATCAGGAATTTCAGATATATCCTGAGAAAACAGGTTGTTATCTGTTAAAACCTTACAGAGAACATTTTCTGATAATATCTGCTGGAGATTTTGACCCATCAGTACAGAAGAGAATATAATATACAGTCAGTTTGTTCCGTGGAATAAAGCTAATACTTACAGAGGTGGTTTCCCATAATGTTGGAAAAAATGAAAAAAGCCTTTGGGCTCGATCCCAACGACAGAGCCCTCAAAAGGTATCGAAATATCGTACAGCAGATAAATGATCTCGAGCCTGAAATAAAAGGACTTTCTGATAGGGATCTCTCAGGTCAGATCGGTCTATTCAGGGAAAGACTGGACAGTGGAGAGAGCCTGGACAGCCTTCTTCCGGAGGTTTTTGCAACGGTCAGGGAAGTTTCTGTCAGGACCATGGGGATGCGTCATTTTGATGTCCAGCTCATGGGAGGAATGGCCCTGCACGAGGCAAATATTGCGGAAATGAAGACCGGAGAGGGCAAGACCCTTGTTGCCACCCTTGCAGTGGTTCTTAACGCACTGTCCGGAAAGGGAGTACACATAATAACTGTAAACGACTATCTTTCGAGACGTGATGCCGAGTGGATGGCACCGATCTACCGGTTTCTCGGACTGGAAGTAGGCGTTATCTATCCTTCAATGGAACCTGAGGAAAGATACAAATCCTACAGGGCTGATGTAACATACGGTACTAACAGTGAGTTCGGTTTTGATTACCTTAGAGACAACATGGTCATGTCAGCTTCGCAAATGGTACAGAGAGGACATAATTTCTGTATAGTCGATGAAGTTGACTCTATACTTATTGACGAGGCCAGAACTCCTCTTATTATTTCAGGTCCTTCCGATGACAGTCCAGAAGCCTATATTACGGCTGACAGGGTAGCAAGGCAGCTGAAAAGGGACAGGGATTTCGAGATCGATGAAAAGGAAAAGAACATCAATTTTACAGAGGAAGGTATCTCGAAATGTGAGGAGATCCTTTCACGGCCAGGGCTCTTTTCAGATGTGAACAATTCGGACCTTGCCCATAACATTATGCAGGCGGTAAAGGCCTACGTTCTTTTCCAGAAAGACGTTCATTACGTGGTAAAAGAAGGGGAAATAGTAATAGTCGATGAATTCACAGGGAGACTTATGTTCGGAAGAAGATATTCCGACGGTTTGCATCAGGCTATTGAAGCAAAGGAAAAGGTAAAAGTTGGGAGAGAGAGTCAGACCCTTGCAACCATAACCCTTCAGAACTATTTCAGGATGTACAGCAAGCTCTCTGGAATGACAGGTACAGCCTGGACTGAGTCAGAGGAATTTCATGATATTTACGGTCTTGGTGTGATAGTTATTCCTACAAATGAGCCCATGATAAGAAAGGATCATCCAGACGTTATTTACAGGTCTAAAAATGAGAAATTTTCGGCTGTAGCCGATGAAATAGAGGAGACCTGGGAAAAGGGCCAGCCTACTCTTGTAGGAACCACATCCATTGAAAACTCCGAGAAGGTAAGCAAAATACTCAAGGCACGAAAGATTTCCCATAATGTGCTTAATGCCAAGAACCATGAACGTGAAGCGAACATTATTGCCCAGGCCGGAAGGCTGAAGGCAGTCACTGTAGCTACTAACATGGCTGGACGTGGAACCGACATAATGCTGGGAGGCAATCCGGATTTTATGGCCAGGGAGAAAATGGAGAAGGATGGGGTGTCTCCGGATAGCCCAGATCAGAAGGAAGTATTCCATGACCTTCACGAGAAAATAAAAGAACAGTGTGATACCGAAAAGGAAGAGGTAAAAAAATTTGGAGGTCTCAAGATAATAGGTACAGAAAGGCATGAAGCAAGAAGAATAGATAATCAGCTCAGAGGCAGATCAGGGCGGCAGGGAGATCCCGGATCCAGCAGGTTTTACCTGGCCCTTGAGGACGATCTCTTAAGATTGTTCGGTTCTGAGAAAATACAGGGAATAATGAGTAAGCTTGGTCTCGAAGAGGGAGAGGCCATTGAGCACGGTATGCTCTCCAAAGCTATTGAGTCAGCCCAGAAGAAAGTGGAGGAGATGCATTTCGACATCAGAAAACAGCTTCTTGCCTTTGATAACGTCATGAACCAGCAGAGGGAAGCCTTATACGCTGAAAGGGCAGATATCCTTAACGACGAGAATATTATCGATCATACATGGGAAATAATGAGCGGAGTTATCAGCGAAATAGCTGAAACCTGTTTCCCTGAGGAAGGAGAACCAGATCCTGATGCTGCAAGGACAAAGATAAAAGCTACCTTTGGTCCCGGCAGAGATGCTTTTATGGAAGGTATTGATCACAGGGATGATATGCTGCCGGCCCTCGAGAAATTCAGAGAGGAGATCAAGAAGGACTTTTACGGCAAGATCGCAGGGATGGATCCGGAAACATCAAAGGACCTTTTCCGGTTTGTAGTTCTTCATACCCTCGATAACAACTGGAAAGATCATCTTCTGGCCATGGACGAGCTTAGAAGAGGTATAGGTCTTCGGGCCATAGGGCAGAAGGATCCTCTCCTGGAATATCAGTTCGAGTCTTACAACCTCTTTCAGGAAATGATGGCAAGAGTTAGGACTTCAGTGGCTGATCTGTCCATGAGAGTTTCTATAGTAAAAGATTCGCCACTGCAGGATAAAGAAGCGGACAAAAGCAGAATAGTTGAGGGAAGAGACCTCGATCTGTCGTTCTCCGGAGGGAAGACAGCAGAGAGTCGTAACAATGAGGACCAGGGGAAAAAACATCAGCCTGTCCGAAAAGGTCCCAAAATAGGACGTAACGATCCATGTCCCTGCGGTAGCGGGAAGAAATACAAGCACTGCTGTGGCAGGAACAACTGAACCAACAGACCAGAAGCAAGAGAAGGAGGAGTACCTGATGACATTCAGAAACAGGATTAAATTGTGCAGCATCCTGCTGGCAGTATTTCTGATGGCATGGTCAGTTCCGGGTTTTGCCCTTGATATTGATCTTGCGGCCATGACACAGCAGGCACCATATTTTGATTCATATCCCGGAACCAGCGGTATCGTATGGTATCGAAGTCATGACTATTCCCTGCTTCCGGATGGGAAGATGCAAAAAATTTCTAACTGGGTAGTTCTTGCACGCAAAGATATATCATCCAGGTGGCTGAACTGGTCTTTTCCGGTTCTACCAGGTGGAGAAGTTGAAAAGATAGAGGCGGGAGTCTACAATCCGGGAACATCCAGACTTATTGCTCCAGTACTACCTGAATACGAAAGTCACAAGGGTATGGATATAGTAAAGGTTAAATTTCCAGTTCTCCAGGATGAGTTCATAATTCACATTTCAGTAAATGAGATAATTCCCAAGGACTGCAAGCTGGACGATTTCGCATACCTTGCTCAAGACATCCCGGTCTGGGAGCAGAGTTTTACGGTTCATGTGCCTGCGGGCACTGAAATATACTATATTTCTCGAGGAGCCGGTGAACCGGCAAGATCATCTCGGGAAGGGCAGGAGAGATACAAATGGACAGCTGTTGGTACAGATCCATGGACGGAAAGATCTATTGCTAGAACTGAGAGATCCTTTCTTGCCTTCAGTCTTCGAAAAGGCACCAGGGCCATTTCTGCAGCTCTTATGGCTCTTGAAAGTGCCACGGTTCCTCCTGTCCCATCGGGACTTTCCAGTGGATCAGACAACAGAAACTCACAGGAAGTGGCAGGAAATATGGTTGATCACTTAAGGTCATTACCCGTATTACATGATCTGACCGAAGGTGTGGTACGTCCGGAAATACCTGTTAAAGGTCCCTGGACAGAGTGGGAAAAGACCATTGTGCTTGAAAAGTGGCTTTCAGCTTCCGGTTTAGATGTATCAGTACTCTGGCCTTCAATGGTATCCATAGATGAGAATACCCCTCAGACCAGTGGACTGATCTCCCTGCCGGTCCTTGAGATCAATTCCAGTGGCAGCAGCAGTACTTATTATGTACCGGGGAGATCTTTCCCTTCCAGTATTGCATTCCTTTCAGTAGCTGACAGGTTCCTCTATGAAGTTCAGGGTGACACTCTTCAGCGGAGGATCATATCTCAAGGTACACCTTCAGAGAACAGGATCACTGCAATATGGGACCTGGCTCTTTCTGAAGATGGTTCTGTTTCAGGAAAAGTAAGGTTATACTCTTATAGTGGCTGGAATTCTATATTTTTCGGTGACACAGAACCAAACGAAAGAGACGCCGAAAGACTTCTGGAAGATCTCACTGGAGGAGTAGTATCGGGAGATGTGGTGTTAAAGCAGAAGGGAACCAGTTACATAATAAACGGAGAAGTCCATCTACCTCCGGCAATAATGAATGTCGAAAGGGCATTGATAAGGATGCCAGGGCTCGAAGTAGATGAACTGAAGGAAATCACAGGAACTGAAGCCCGGGTTTCCTTCCCCTTTATGATAAAGGATGAATTCAACCTGTCCTACCCGGGTAAGGCAGAACTTGTAGCTTTGCCTTCCGTGTCCGGTGAAAAGGGCAGTAATTCGGAAATTGAGGTATCCCTGAGGTCAAATTCAAGAAAAAGTACAGTTACAGGAAGCCGTGTGTTGACAGTCAGGAATACAGATTTGGAACAGGGAGATCTAAGAGGTCCCTTGAGAAGATGGGCGTTCTGGTCTGAAAAGACCCTGCCCTTTAAATTTAAAAAACCCGAATAGGGGGATTTGACATATGCAGGTTGTAAGGGAAGAGTTAAGATCCCTGATAAGTGATGTTGTAAGAGGTCTGGCAGAGGAGAAGGGAGTATCAGTTTCAGATCTTCCCGATACAGTTATGGAGAGACCCAGACACGATGGGCAGGGTGATCTTTCCACTACAGTCGCGATGCAGCTTGCGGGGATATTCAGGGATAACCCGCGCAAGATCGCTGCTGAAATAATAGACAGACTGGAAGAGAATAAAAATGTTGACAGTATCGAGATAGCTGGTCCTGGTTTCATTAATTTCTTTTTGAATAATCTGTGGATGAAAGGCACTGTCTGCCGGATCCTGAAAGAGGGTGCATCCTATGGAAGCCAGGATCTGGGTAAAGACAGGAAGGTTCAGGTTGAGTTCGTATCGGCAAATCCCACAGGTCCTCTTCACATAGGACATGGAAGAGGAGCTGCAGTGGGAGATATAGTTTCCAGTATCCTTGATTTTACCGGCTGGGATGTAAGCAAAGAATATTACGTTAACGATGCCGGACTTCAGATGGAGATGCTTGGCCGGTCGACACAGTCCAGGTACTTTGAGATTAACGGGAAAACCGAAGTTGTTCCCTTTCCGGAGGACGGGTACAAGGGGCATTATATTTATGACATAGCTGAAGATATCAGAAAAAAAGAGGGTGACCGTTTCCTTCATGAGGATCCGCAAGAGAGCCTTAAGTTTTTTACCAGTTATGCATCTGACAGTATTTTAGAGGGAATAAAGGATGACCTTTCCAGTTTTGGGGTTACCTTTGACAAATGGTTCTCGGAGAAGACCCTTTACGAACACTCTCTTGTACCCTCAACAGTGGAATTACTCGTGGAAAATGGATATGCCTATACAGCAGAGGATGCAGTATGGTTCAGGGCTACCCTTTTCGATGATGAAAAGGACAGGGTTCTTATACGGGCAAATGGCGTTCCTACCTATTTTGCTTCCGATATCGCCTACCACAAGGACAAATTCGACAGGGGATTTGACAGAGTTATAGACGTCTGGGGAGCGGACCATCACGGATATGTTCCCCGGATGAAGGCAGCTGTTACGGCTCTTGGAAAAGATAAAGAAGTCTTTGATGTTCTTCTGATACAGTTCGTCAACCTGCTCAGGCAGGGCGTACAGGTGCCAATGTCCACCCGTTCCGGGGAATTCGTTACTCTTAAAGACGTAATAGACGAAGTGGGAACTGACGCTACCAGATATTTCTTTGTGATGAGACGAAGCGACAGCCACCTCGATTTTGACCTGGAACTTGCCAAGAAAGCTTCTACGGACAATCCGGTCTATTATGTACAGTATGCCCATGCAAGGATTTGCAGTGTAATTTCTGAAGCAGAGGAGAGAAATGTAGCAATGCCTTCCTACGAACAGGTAGATCCCGGTTCTTTTGATTCTCCCGAGGGGAAAAAACTTGCTACTACTCTGGCCGTCTTTCCCGACGAAATAAAAAAGGCCTCTGAGGAACTTGCTCCTCACATGCTCGTTAATTATGTACATGAGCTTGCGGGAGATTTTCATTCATTTTACAATGCCCACAGAATCCTTGGAGAAGACACCGGAACTGAAGGAACCAGACTTCTCCTGGTAAGTGCCGTAAAAAATGTTATAGCTAAAAGTCTTGAGCTTCTGGGAATGAACGCACCGGAGAGGATGTAATGTGCCGAGACTCAGATGGATAATACTTGGATGTGTATTTGCCTTTATCCTGTCCATTGCCCTGACTGCATATATCAACGAGGTCACAAAGATAGTAAAACTAAAAGACAGGCTTGACAGCAGGATGGATCAGCTTGTGCGAAAAAGCAGGACAATAGAGGATTACAGGTCCAAAATAGATTTTTACAGTTCTCCCCGTGGAGTTGAAAAACTTGCGAGGGAGGATTTTAACATGAAATATCCAGATGAAAGAGTTTACAGGATCGTAATTACTTCCGACGATAACTTGTCTGAATCGCGTCGTTAGATTATAATGTTCCATCGTATGTCCCTGCCTCCCAGAGAGGAGGCCAAAAGTCCAGAGGGAGGAGGTGAGTAACGTGCGACCATATGAAATAATGCTGCTGGTGAACCCGGATCTTGAAGATCCAAAAGAAGAAGTTTCAAGTGTAGAAGAGGTCGTGCGCAGTCACGGAGGTAGTATTTCCAAGACTGACATTTGGGGAAAGAAGCGTCTTGCATATCCCCTGAATATGCACACTGAAGGTTTTTACGCGCTTATTAACGCAGAAATAGAACCAGAGTCGATATCCGAGCTTGAGCAACTTTTCAAAATTAGAGACGATATCTGGCGCCATATCATAATAAGAAAAGACGAAGCATAGGGGAGGTGGGAACTTTGGCCAGAGGTTTTAACAAGGTTATCCTGATGGGCAATCTCACCAGAGATCCCGATATACGTTACACAGTAGACAAGCGCGCCATGGCCCGTTTCACACTTGCTGTAAGCAGGCAATGGAAGGACAACAAAGGAGAACTCCAGGAGAATACGGACTTTATCCAGATCGTTGTCTGGGGTCCTCAGGCACAGAACTGTGAGCGATATCTTTCAAAAGGACGACCGGCTCTTGTTGAAGGGCGTCTTCAGGTCCGAAATTACGAGGATAAATCCGGAAACCGCAGATTCATAACAGAAGTAGTAGCTCAGAATGTTACTTTTCTGGGTAGTAAAAGGGACGACTACAGGAAACCTGATACTGCTTCAGGTGAAGACAGCAATAAGGACTTCGCCAGTATGAGAGAAAAGGGTTTCGACGATGAAGATTTCCCCCTTGATATTTCCGAGATGGAAGGGCTTGACGAATCTGAAGAAGAAGAGGCCGACATCCCGTTTTAGTAACACTCCCTTTAACGAAAGGAGGAGTTTTTGTGGCTTTTAAGCGAAGAAAGGGCGGAAAACGCCGTCCAAAGGTATGTAATTACTGCGTTGACAAGATAGGTCACGTAGATTACAAAGATATTGACAGACTGAAAAGATTCATAACAGAACGTGGGAAAATCCTGCCCCGCAGGGTATCTGGGAATTGTGCCAAACATCAGCGCCAGGTAACTACGGCGGTGAAGAGGGCCAGGCATATGGCTCTTCTCCCTTACAGTCTAGATTAGAATATTTCAACCTGTTATCAATGTACAGAGGGGAGTGGCATGTGCTTCTCCCCTCTGTTTTTCTTGATATTCCAGGTCCGGTTCGATCAAAAATGAAAGGAAATAGCTTATATGACAAACACAAGGAGCTTGGTAGAATCCTCTCTTCTGGCGGGTCTTGCAGTTATGCTTTTTCTGGCTTCCCATTTCCTGCCTGTAATCGGAGTTGCCTTTTCGTTCCTTTGTCCTGCTCCCCTGGTCATCCTTGGACTAAGACATAACACAGGACATGCTTTTGCTGGTCTTCTGGCAGCATCGATCCTGGTAATGATGATACTCGGTCCGGTGGGTGCCCTCTTTTTCGTGTTTGGTTTTGGAGTTCTTGGAGTTGGTCTCGGATATCTGGCTAAGAAAAATGAGTCCGCTGTTGAGATAATGATGTACGGTATCCTTGTCTCACTCGGTAGTAAATTGCTGCTAATGGTCTTAGCGAGCAAACTGACCGGCATCAATCCCTTTTCTCTGGAACCTGCCCAGATGAACGATATCATCGACAAGGTATTTGGTTTCTATTCGTCAACTGGAATGACGGGAGGAAACCTGGAGGAAGCAAGGGCCCAGATAAAGCAGACTTTGAGGATGATCCCTCTTGTTTTTCCGGCTATATTGACAGTGGCTTCTGCTGTTGACTGTTATCTTAGCTACGTTGTCAGCAGGGTGGTCCTCAGGAGGACAAGTTCCATCTCTCTTCCAGCCTTGCCGGGATTTGATCATTGGCGTTTCCCAAAAAGCATTTTCTGGGTTTTACTGGTATCGATAGTCCTTTCATTTACAGGGATGAGCGGGCAGGAGTGGAACATGTTGACCAAGGTGGGGACCAACCTGAGGCTCATTATTAACTTGCTTTTTCTTATCCAGGGAATGTCCCTTTGCTGGTATTTTCTCAAGATCAAGGGTATTAACCGGATACTTGGAGTTATAGTGCTTGTCTTTATGGTATTGGTACCGATAATATCCCAGATAGTTATACTGTTGGGTATAATAGATCTGTGGTTCGATCTAAGGTCTCGTAAAAGGAGGTCCCGGTAATGAAGGTAATTTTGAATGAAAAAGTTAAAAAACTCGGGGAAAAAGGTGATCTTGTCAATACTTCTGACGGTTATGCAAGGAATTTTCTGATCCCCAGAGGTCTCGCCGAAGAAGCAACTCCAGCAAAAATAAAGGAATGGGAACAGAAACATAAAGCAGTTAAGAAAAAGGAAGAACAGAAACAGCAAAATGCAGAATCCCTCAGGAAACATCTGCAGGACAAGAAAATAGTAATAAAGTCCAGTGCAGGTGATTCAGGAAAACTATTTGGCAGCATAACAAGTGCACAGGTCGCCCATGGTCTTAAACAGAAATTCGACATTGATGTAGACAAAAAAGAGATAAAACTGCCGGAAACAATACGCAACACAGGTGATTATGTTTTTCAGGTAAGACTTTACCAGGGTATTGAAGTCACAATGACTCTGATAGTAGAGGGAGAATAATGCCCGACCAGAAGGTCTTTGACAGGGTAGTACCTCATAGTCTCGAGGCTGAAAGGTCCGTTCTCGGAGCCTGCATTGTCGACAGGGAAGCTCTTAACGAGGTCATGGAGATCCTTGAGGCTGGTCATTTTTATGATCTCAACCACAGGGCAGTTTTCGAGGCCATCTGGGAGATGTCCACACTCGACAAACCAGTTGATCCGCTGACCCTTATGGAGGAGCTTTCCAAAAGGGGTATCTCTGAGAAGGTAGGAGGGCAGGCTTTCATTGCAGGACTGGTAGAGGGAGTACCCACTACCGCAAATGCAGGTTATCATGCAAACATCGTTCGAGATAAGGCCATTCACAGAAGTCTCATTCAGACGGGAAATGATCTTGTCAGGCTGGGCTATTCGGAGGACAGGGAAGTAAGGGAGATACTGGAAGAGGCTGAGCAGGCAGTATTTGCAATTTCCCAGGACAGGAACAGGCAGACATACCGTTCCATTGGCGATGTTCTGCCACCTGCTTTCCAGAAAATAGAAGAACAGTATCACAGTTCCGATCAGGAAGTATCCGGTATACAGACTCCCTTTTCGGATTTCAACCGTCTTACCGGGGGATTTCAGCCTGGGAGCCTAAACATCATTGCAGCAAGACCCTCTATGGGAAAGACAGCCCTTGCAATAAATTTTGCCCAGTATCTGGGTGTAAAGGAAACTCCAAAACCTGTTTTGATCTTCAGCCTTGAGATGAGTGCCGAACAGCTTGTACAGCGAATGCTGGGATCTGAGGCAATGGTAAATATTCACGATCTCAGGACGGGGAACATTGCGGATCAGGACTGGCAGCATCTTACTAACGGAGCTGGAAGACTGGCAAGAGCTCCCATTTATATCGATGACAGTTCTATGCTTTCAACCCTTGAGTTCAGAGCAAGGTGCAGACGCTTTAAGGCAAAGCATCAAGATCTGGGTCTGGTGGTGGTAGACTATCTGCAGCTTATGAGTTTCCACAGAAGGATCGACAGCAAGCAGCAGGAAGTTGCAGAGATCTCAAGGGTTCTGAAAGGGGTCGCACGAGAGGTTGACGTACCGGTAGTTGCTCTGTCTCAGCTTTCCAGAGCAGTGGAACAGCGAAACGAAAAAAGGCCACAACTTTCAGATCTCAGGGACAGCGGTGCTATAGAGCAGGACGCGGATATGGTACTTCTTCTTTACAGAGAGGGTTATTATAATCCTGATCCCGATAGTGATGATACTTCGGAGATAATCATTGCCAAGCATCGTAACGGTCCAACTGGTGTTATTAACCTGATTTTCAGAAAAGAATATACCAGGTTTGAAAGTGCCTTATCCGGACATTACTCGGGTATGTGATCATAAATTGGAATATACTTCGTAATCAGGTTCTGGAGGTTAGTTCATGATCGATGCGTCCAGGTTTTTCAGAAAAAAGCAAGAAACAGTTTCTCCAAACAGTCCTGAACAGCGTGAGGGGGGAACTGTTAACGACATTCCTGTCGATTCCATAAGACCGAATCCCTATCAGCCCAGGAAGAATTTTGATCCAGAAGAACTTGAAGAACTAACTGCATCTATCCAACAGATAGGACTCATCCAGCCCATCCTGGTTAAACCCTCTGGAGATGGATACGAACTTATCGTAGGAGAAAGAAGGTTCCGTGCAGCTAAAATGGCCGGTCTGGAAAAGATCCCGGCTATGGTTATACATGCTGAGGCTGATGACCAGCAGCTGATAGCTCTCGTTGAGAATATTCACAGAAGTGATCTTTCCTCAGTAGAGGAGGCTGAATCTCTCCAGGGAATTCTTGATAAGACCGGAATGACTCAGCGGGAACTGGCCAGGAAAGTCGGCAGGTCCCAGTCTTCACTGGCCAATAAATTGAGGCTTCTCAAGCTTGATGACAGGGTGAAAGAACTTCTTCTTTCGAGACAGCTTGGAGAGAGACAGGCCAGGGCTCTTTTATCACTTGAGGGGGATATGCAGTATGAGCTTGCGCTGAAGGCTGTGAGGAAAGATATCAGTGCCAGTGAACTTGAGAAGATGGCAAAACCCAATACAGATGAGAGTTCCAGTAAAAATGAAAATGTTCCCGAAAAAAGAAAGAAAAGGTCACAAAAAAAAGATATAATGTTTTCCGGTCCTGATGGCCCCTCGGGGGTTTTTCTTAAACAGCTTTCAGACATAGTCGAAAAGGAGAGACATAAAGGAGTTCCCATAGTAATGAAGGTCAGAGAACTTGCAAGCAATGGCCTTACAGTTGAGATCAAGGTAGATTTTGAGGAAAGTTCTTTCTGAAATACATTCCGATTGACGCAGAAAGGGACAGGTCGCTTCTTATGAGTAGAAAAAATGCAGGGAAAAAACAGATCTATGAAACTGAAACTGCACTTTCTGGAAATGTATCCAGCTATAAATTGATACCAGAAAAGCTTTTCTTTGTCCTTATAATTGTCTCCCTTGCAATCCCGAATATTATCTTTTCCGGTCCATTCTGGTTTCAGACCCTTCATCTTATGAAATGGTTCACTGCCATGGTCCCCATAGCTGTGCTGTCAATAATTGCCGGGGTGAGGATATTTTTGAAGGGACCTGAAAAGACCGGATTTCGTGTGGACGTTTTCGGGTGGATCTGGCTTTTTCTTCTGCTCTATATTACGGCCCAGCCTCTGTGGGCCGACCTGAGATCTGTACCTACCTACGTGAGGGAGTGGTATTTTTTCGGGTGTCTGTGGGCCTGTTATATTCTCTGCTATAATCTTTTCCGGCAAAAATGGCTTGTGGTTCTCTTTCGGCTGGCATCCCTTGTAGCCGTGCTGAATGTGATATTTGCGGAACTTCAATTCAACGAACTTCAGCATTTATTTCCCTTTATCCTTCCTACACCAGGACACTATATAGGTAATACCGGACAACAGAACATGTTTGGTTTCTGGCTTGCCATATCTGGTTTGAACTGTGTTTTTCTCCATGTCTTTACGGGTTTCAGCGAGAATGGTAAGAACAGTCTGGGTAAAAAATTCTTTCCTGCTGTCAACCTTGTCTTTCTCTTTATCATAGGTTGGGGCATATGGTGCAGCACCAGTCGTTCTGCAATTCTCTCCCTTTTTGCCGGACTTGTCTTTCTTTTGATTATATTGACCAGAACAAAAGGGAAAAAACAGTTGGGGCGTTTCGGCCTGGCTGTTACAGTGTTGATAATAGCTCTTACCACAAGTGTTGTACTGAACCAGGAACGAATGGATCGAATGCTTGCCAAGACAATAGATGTTTTCAGAAACTATAGCACCCTTGGAAGCAGGGACAGTATCTGGCTTACATCCTGGCATATGTTCAAGGAGCAGCCGGTGAAAGGTGTAGGCCTGGGGCAGTATAAATGGAACTATCTTGAAGCACAGAAAAAAATGCTGTCCTCCCACCCTGAAATGGACTGGAAATACACTTACTGGGCACATAGTGAATATTTCCAGTGGTTCTGCGAAGCAGGGCTGATACCTGGTATCATACTGATGGGACTTGCATTGTGGTGGCTATGGAAATTTTCCAGGGCTCTTTTTATAAAAAAACACTTGAGTCTCGATGCTGTATGGGCATGTTCCATGCTTGCGCTGATCTGGTTCAATGCCATGTGGACAAGACCCTTTCACCGTATCGAGGATGCCCTATGGATGGCCTTTGCCTTTGCCCTTGCAAACAAGGCTCTTCTTCCAGTGGAAACTTCATGGACCAGGATCAAAAGACCCTTTCTTTTCAAGGCTCTCGGGCTTCTTCTTGCAATATGCAGTATTTCAGGGCTTGTATTCCTGGGGAGTGGAATGGCAGGAGATCTAAAGATACGTAAAGGTGTTCAGTCTGAAAATGCCTTTATTCAGAGAAGATATCTTGAACAGGCTTCTGAACATCTGATGGTCAGGGATATTGCCGAAAAACAGCTCGCCTATCACTACCTTGCCCTGGGAAGGATCACCAAAGACTCCGAGCATATGGCAGAAGGGATAAACAGACTTTATGCCCAATTCAGGAAGGAACCTCATTCAAAGGAACTGAAGAACCTTCTCGACCTTGTACTTAAGATAGGGAGAAGGGATCTTGCGGAAGAACTTGCTTCCTATCTTAAACCAGGAAGTTTTAAAATTCGTGCACGACCTGATGGTAAATGAAATGACAGGGGTGTTCCCTTTGTCCGTATCATCGCATAGAGTAAAGGTTAAGAGAGCTTTCACCTTTGTGGAAGTTCTTATCGCTATTTCCCTTATAGGAGTTATAACTACAGGTGCAGTTGCTCCTTTGGTTCACCTTGTGAACAGTCTAAGGCAGGTTGAAAGCGACTTTGTTTCGGAGAGGGCTGTCCACAAATCTATTTCACTGGTCTTCAGGGACTTCCGAAAGACTAATATCTGTCCATCCGGACAACCTGTAATAATTAAAAGAAGAGAAATTTCAGGTGACAGGCGAAGGGATGTTCTTGTCTTCTGGACTGTTTCTCCCTCAGGGTATGAGGGAGGGGCAGGTTCCATGGTATACATGGTGTATGAAGGTGATTGGGGCAGGAAGACATCTCCTGCTCTTTACAGATGGTTTCTACCCACCCTTCTTCCAGCTGAGGTTCAGATTGAAAAACTGGATATGGATTCCTCTCACATACAACTTGTACTTCCCGAAGTTGAAGGGTTGTCCTTTGAAATCTGGGATGGAAGAGCCTGGACAGAGTCTTATCAGGGACCTGTACCTGCTGCCTTGAAAGCTACTATGGAAAGGGACGGTAATATTTTTGAGTTTTTCGAATGGATCCCAAGGTAAAAAGAAGAGAAAAGGTTTTATTCTTGTCTCCATATTGCTTGTTATGACCCTCCTTGTCGCTGGAGCGACAGGTTATGCGTGGTTTGCAAGAAATCAGCTCAAAATTCTGTCCAGTGAAAAATTTGCACTTCAGAGCAGGGGGATAGCCTACGCTGCTGTGTTGCAAATTGCTAAAGGTTTGCAGTATGATGATAACGATTTCGATTCTTACACTGAACCGTGGTTCCAGAAACAGTTTATTCCGATACCGGATCTCGGCATGGTTATAATTGACATTGCTCCTCTGGACGATAAAATTCCTTTAAACGAGCTTTTCCTTCCCGATGGAGCAACATTAAGGGCAGAAATGGATCATACATGGAAAGAACTCTGGAACCTTTACGGCAATTCCCGGGCAGGGACTATAATACTGGATTTTATCGATAAGGACAAAAGGCCCAGGCTTGGAGGTTTGGAGCTGGATCTTTATCCCAACAGGGACCTGGCTGATATATCCGAGCTCAGGATACTTGGAGAACATCTTGAAGGTGTGTTACCTGCTCCTCCAATGGTCCCTCGGCTCGAGGATCTTGTTACCATATGGTGTTCCGGAAAAATAAACCTGAATGTAGCACCCTATAGTGTGCTTTTGATGATCGACGGCATAAACGAGAACGCAGCACAGGAAATAATTGAATTCAGGCAGGGAAGTCCCCTTGAATCTATGGAAGATCTCGAAAGGAGCAGCACTTCTTTTGAGAACAGTGCAGTCCCCAGAATTGTAAATCTTGTCGGTTTCAAAAGCAGTTATTTCAGAGTATCAGTGCAGGTTCGTTCGTTAATGGACCAGAGTGTGAACAATTACAGTGCAATTTTGCTGAAGGAAAGTTCCAGCTGCAGAATCGTAAAATGGGAGGAGAATTAGTATAATGCCTTCTCGGGAAACAGGAATTTTCCTGTTAAAAAAAGACAGCCTGCAAAAACTTGCATCAAAGGACAAAAAACCAGAGATTAACAGTTTTATAAAAAAGAAGGATTCCCTTATTCTTGGTGTCTTTCGGACTCTTTCGCTGCAGGAGTTTTCCTTTCCCTTTTCTGATACATTCCAGATCAGGGAGGCCCTTAACCTCAAGACACTTCCCTTTTCTTCAGCGTCCGGTGGACTTGAAGTTTTTCCGACAATTACATCCAGAGATGGTAAAAATACCGGTGGTATATCCTGGTTTGTCTCCAAAAACGAACTGGAAAAATTTGAAAAAGCTGGTTCTGCGACAGGCGGAAGGAATATCTATTTACCTGTTCCTCTGGTATTCTCCGGTCTTATAGATGGCGCCGGAGCAGGTATCTGGGCTGATGAAGAGAATCTCTGTTCTGTTATATTCGGACAGGAAGGCATTCCTCTCTTCTATGGATGGAGGTCGAGAAAGAATTCTTCTGTTGGAGATTACAGATCGTGGCTTGAAGAGTATGCACGTTCCACTGGGCTTGATCTCGAACAGATCCTTGTCCTGGACCAGCTTGAGGATGATAATACAGGGGAAAAACTCTCGGGAATGCTGGTTGAGAGCCTTTCTAAAAGGGTTTTTTTAAAAGATATTAATATTTCCAGATCAGAACTTGATACGGAACTCTACTTTGAAAAGGTCGTTCGTTATTCCGGAAGGTTTCTTGCATTTGCAGCCCTTGCAGGATTAATACTGATGGGTTCATCTCTTTACAGGTATTACAAGGTTACCTCCACAGCGGACTGGCTTGACAGCAGAAGTGAGGAGATCTACCGTGAAGTCTTTGGCCAGACAGGTCGTGTGGTTGACCCCTTGAGCCAGGCCAGGGGGAAGGTCAGGGATTTACAGACCTCAGACAGCGGGCTTACTCTTGACAGATTTCTGGGAATTCTGGGGAGGTCCGTATCCGAACTTGAAAATTCAGCAATTACACTGGATGTATTGCGTTATTCTGGTGATACAGTTGATCTTGGTGGTACAACAATGGACATGACATCAGTACAGGCTTTTCAGAGTTCTCTTGAGCAACACGGGATCGAACCTGCCATAGGAGATATACAGCAGGTTCCCGGTGGAGGACTGCGTTTTACAATGATCATAGGGTGGTAGAGATTATGAATCTTTTCACAGTAAATCCGGGCAGATTAAAAGATCTTCTATCAGGGAGCCCTGGAAGCAGAAAGGCCTTACTGTTCCTTTTGGCGGCGTTACTGTCATGGTCCTTTTTCTGGATATTTCAAGGGAAAGCCCTGGAGACAGAAGGAAGACTTGATCTGAAAAAGAACAGGTTCGGAGAGTTCCTGCAGGTAGTACGGGAATACAGACAGATTTCCGGGCAGTCATCTTCTAAGGAGGCTGCAGTGGCAGAAGGCGGACCGATTCAGATCATTTCCGATCTTCTTGGCAGGCTGGAGATAAGGGACAGGCTTGTTCAGATGTCAATGACAGGTTCGGGAATTACCCTGCAGTTGAGAAATCTTTACGTTGAGGACATGGCAAATCTTGTTGAGAACCTCGAAAACAGCGGGCTTATTATTGAGTCTGCTCAGATCCGTGCTCTTCAGGGAAATGAAGGCAGGGTTTTCGATATATCTCTGATAGTGGTGAGTTGATGATGTACAGGTTTTTGAAAATACTGGCTATTCTCTTTCTTCTCGTAGTTGCCTTTTGCCTCTCGTCCTGGTTCTTTTTTCCCTGGGAAAAGGCGGGGGAATATGCATTGAACATGGTTGACGATAGAGTGTCCAGTGCAGGAGCGGCTTTAAGCTGGCAGGAAGTGGATTCCCGTGGAAGGATCGACCCTGTAATTCATGTAAGAGGTCTGGAGGTTCGTACCTTTGCCGGAGTTGTATCTATTCCGGATCTTATGGTTCAACCTTTGCCTTCAAGATCGGTGACGGTAATGGGTCCTGCTTTCGATGTTGAATATTCCAGTGGGATCATCAGCTTTACCCTTGGAGGCCTGTCTCCAGCATACGAAACTGAAGGATCATTTACTGTCCAGGTCAGGGGCAATACTTTTGATCTTAAAGATATTGCAGTTGATGGTGATGTCTCTGTCCGTGGAGGTCTGTCTCTGGACAGGAACTCACGAAGACTGACTTTTGCAGATCTGTTGCTGGAAGTTCCAGAGAACATGGAAAGCATTTTATATTCCACGAGTTCTTTTCTGCCTTTGCGGAAAATGGAGACTGGACAGTGGAGATTATTTACGGGGAGCGATGAGCAATGACTTCGCTTTTAAAGAAGCTAAGCAAGGCCTCCTTCAGGGATAGTTCCGGTAACTTTACCAGAAGAGCTGCTCCCTATCTGGCTGCGATCATTATTGCATCCATAGCTGGATATTCTGCGGATATCGTTCTTGATTCATGGTTGACAAGGGAGAACCTGGAAATTAAAACAAGACAGATCAACGAGGACAGAAGAAGAGAAGTAGTTCCTGGGTCACTGGGGACATCTTCTCCTTCTCTGCAGGATTTTGTCGCTTCCAATCCCTTCGGTGTTCTCTCAAGGATTAAGGAAGAAAAGGTTGTGAAAGAAGAGGTGGATTCGCCGAAGGCAACCCTTGGTGGTATCGATGACTTGAAACTTGTAGGTACCCTTCCCGGTATAGGTGTCCGTATAAAGTCCGGCAAGGATGTGCTTTTTATGTTACTGGGGCAGGATTACGGAGGTTATACATTAAAACAGGCAGAATCAGGTTTTGCTGTTTTTGCCAGAGAAGATACGGAATATCTGCTTCCCCTGTTGTACTCGGGAGTAAAGGAGAAGTCTGATGACAGATCTTCTGGCAACATATCCTCTGGTACCTCGGTCAATTCATCCAGTTACGGACAATACCAGGTATCTGCTCCTGAAAATGGAAACTCCGGAGAGGTCCCGAGGGAACTGGTGAACCAGTTGCTGATGAATCCCTTCGACGAGCTTAAAAAGGTTCGCCTCAGGGCGACTTTCAAGGATGACGACCCCCTGGGAATGCAGGTCCAGTGGATTGCCAATGATAGTATTCTCAAGGAGCTTGGCGTTCAGAAAGGGGACATAGTCAGTTCTGTAAACGGAATACCAATGAACAACATGGGTGATATTTCAAATGCTATAAATTCCCTGATGGATGGAAGTCGTTTTGACGTGGAAGTTCTCAGGGATGGCGAGCAGGTTCCATTATCCTACGTGGTCAGGTGATAATTATGGGAAGAAGGGCTTTTACTCTGGTGGAGGTTCTTATCGCAGTTGTGATCCTGGGTCTTGCTGCTGCAGCTTCATTGAAACTTGTAGCCATGTCCCACAGGACCCTGGCAGAAGTAAGGATCCAGAGGGAACTTCTTACCCGCGGAAAGGAAATGCAGTTTGAAGCAATGAGAGGAGTACTTCCCGAAAGCGGAAGAGACGACCAGTTGACCTGGCAATTGCGGAATCAGACGATCTCCATACTTGATGATATGTGGTCAGTAAAGTTCAGAACACTGGAATTATCGATGCAGGGAAGGAAGATCCTGCTTTATCAGCCTTAACCAGTCATAGGGAAGAGAGGTTTTATTCATGAGATTTTTAAGGATCATAACAGTTTTGATAACAATATTTTTTCTGTTTTCATGCTTTTCTCCTGCCTTAGCACAGGAGGATCCTCAACAGGGCCAGGACGAAGAGAACCTGGTTGAGGCTGCCAGAATTATGAGGGATTCGGGAAGAGCCCAGTTCAATTTCTCGGAAATAGATATTGTCTCTTTTGTCAGGTTCATGTCCGAGCTTCTTGACGAGAACATTATCGTTCCTCCCTCAATCAAGGGAGAGGTTTCTGTCCTTTCTCCACATTCGGTTTCCCTCGATGAAGCACGTCAGATAATGCTTTCCGTTCTGGAAATGAACGGTCTGACACTGCAGGAAATGGGAGATTACAGCAAGATCGTTTCTCTCAAACAGGGAGCTTCTGCGGAAAATGTAATACGAAAGAGCAGGACAGGACCAGGAATAGGGGAACAGGTGGTCTCACAGGTAGTACCGCTGAAATATGTAACATCCGATTTTATTGCTGAAGCAGTAAAACAGGCCAGCGGAAAGGATGTGGGGATATTCCCTGTAGGAACAGGCAACGAGATACTTTTAAGCGGCAGAGCGGCCGATGTCAACAGGGCAGTAAGTCTTATACAGACCCTTGATGTAGCAACAAGTATTCGAAGGTCGGAGTCGGTCTCACTTGAACATGCCTCTCCAAGGCTTGTTGCAGCTCATCTGTCCAATCTTGCAAAGGACAAGGCTGGACCTCTATCCAACCTCGTCGCCCTGGCAGATGACTCAAGCAGCCAGATCATTCTGGTGGGAGAAAGGGATACCATATCAGAGGCAAAGGTACTGATCAGTTCACTTGATGTACCTGCAAGAGGCGGTGACTTTCATGTATATAGACTACAGAATGCCGATGCAGAGACCGTGGCAGAACAGCTCAGCGAGATCCTTTCTGTAGCTTCAAGGCTTAAGCCTGCACAGAGCGAGGCAGAGATGCCATCAACTGTTGTAGCGGATATTCCTACCAACAGTCTTATCTTTGCGGCACAGCCAAGCCAGTATCAGTCTATAGTGAACATTATTGAAAAGATCGACATACAGCCGAAGCAGGTCATGCTCAGAGGTCTCATTGCCGAGGTAAATATTACAAAGCTGAACGATGCAGGCATAGACTGGGCAACCTGGGGAGGAACTGTAACCGGAGATGCCTACCTCGCCACTCAGGCGCAACTTGGAAATACTTCAGTTCCATCTGAATTCATCAATTATTTCCGTGATCTCACGACCAGGGAAGAGAAATTAAGGGAAAATGGAGATATTATTGGTACTACTACCACTTATGACAGTAAGGCCCTGATCTATTCCTACATAAAGATGACCAAGCAGTTCGATGCCATAAACGTCCTCTCCATGCCCAGGCTCCTGTGTACGGATAACATGGAAAGTGAGCTTCAGGTTGGGCAGGTAATTCCCCAGCTGAGCTCAAAGGTCTCGGATGTAACCAATCCCAACTCTGTGCAGAACAGCTACGAGTACAAGGATACCGGCCTTATACTCACAGTGACGCCTCACATAAGAAGCGGCGGCCTTGTAACACTTGATATCGAGCAGAGTACAGAGGAGGTCCTGAGCGCAATGACCTCCGATACTCCTGTTACTGCCAAGAGAAAGATAAAGACCACAGCTCAGGTTGGTAACGGAGATACCATAATCCTTGGTGGCCTTATAAGGGAGGCGGAAAAGGCAATGAAACAGAGAGTGCCGGGCCTTTCATACATTCCCCTTATAGGGAATCTTTTCAAAAGCAACACAAAACAGAAGGAGAAAGTTGAGTTAATGCTTTTCCTCACCCCCTATATTATTGATAAGCCTTCTGACGCCGAACAGCTTACAAGGGATATAGTCATATCAGGTGATCACGGAATGGGAGAGGTAGAAAGGAACCTTCAGCAAAGGTTAGAGATGGAGTATCAGAAGATCATAGAGAGAGAATCCAGATAAAGGGTCTTTTTGAAACAGATCGTAAATGATGATCTGATAATCTGAATTACAGAGGATGTTGAAACTTGTCTTACCAGAGAAATACTGAAGGTGAAAAACGTTATGATAATGATACAGGGAAGGTCCTGCCTCCTGTCCAGTCCATCGTTGACCTTATACCTTCCTCTGTCAGCCTGGATACTTTGCGACAGATGAAGGTGCTTCCCCTTCGGAATGAAGATTCGGTGCTTGTAGTCGCAGCACCCGGATATTCCTGTTATTCCGGTGCACAGGTTCTGGGTGCTGCTATGGGATATCCCGTGGAGCTTGAGTTGCATGAAGAAGAAAAGATCATGGCAGTTCTCAATTCCCTTTATGACCTCAAGGCTGGTGTTGCTGACGAGAATATAAAGGCAATGGAGGGAATAGAAGACATTGATGATCTTGCAAGAGAAGATGTTCTTTCAGATTCGGTGGATGTCCCCGTAATAAAGCTTGTTAACGGATTGATCCTCGATGCTGTTAGAAACAGGGTAACAGATATCCACATTGAGCCATTTGAGGGACATGTGCAGGTCCGGTTCAGGATCGACGGAGTTCTCCATGACAGGCTCAGGCTGCCCAGAACTCACCAGGCCCCCCTCACCAGCAGGATAAAAGTCATGGCGAGGATGGATATTGCCGAACACATTGTTCCCCAGGACGGCAGGATCGGAATTACCATTGGGGACAAGGAAGTTGACATCAGGGTAAGCGTAATTCCTACTCAGCATGGAGAGAGGATAGCAATGAGGATCCTTGACAAGACCAGGGGACTTTTGACCCTGGAGGATCTGGGTATGTCCGAAAGGGAACGGACTGTCATGGAAAGGATCATTCATGAACCTAACGGAATGATACTTTTCACAGGACCTACAGGTTCGGGAAAAACAACTACAATGTATGCCATACTTCAGGCTCTGGCTTCTCCCGATGTGAACCTTATAACGGTGGAAGATCCTGTAGAGTACGATCTTCCCGGAGTTGGACAGATCCAGGTGAACGAGAAAGCAGGAGTTACCTTTGCATCGGCCCTTCGCTCAATTCTCAGGCAGGATCCGGATATTATAATGATAGGTGAAATGAGGGATTATGATACAGCCCACATTGGTGTTCAGGCTTCCCTTACAGGACACCTTGTTCTTTCTACCCTTCATACCAATGATTCGGTCAGCGCAGTGGTCAGGCTTGTGGATATGGGAATAGAACCATATCTGGCAGCTGGCTCTCTGGTTGGAGCAGTTGCTCAAAGACTCGTAAGAAGAATATGTCCCCGATGTATTGAAAGAATAGAGCCACCTCTTATCATGAAAGAACAGGGAGTTGAGGATGCTTACAGGGGAAGAGGATGTGAATACTGCAATGGCACGGGTTACAGGGACAGGGTAGGTCTCTACGAGCAGTTCATAATGAACGAGGACGCTGCTTCTGCAATATCCAGTTCCTGTACTGCTGCGGAACTGCGAAGCCTGGCAAAGGCAAGGGGATTTCGAACCCTCTGGGAAATCGGCCTTGAGAAAGTCAGATCAGGGATTACTTCTCCGGAGGAATTGATCCGGGTAACCGGTGAGGATTAGATATGGCAAGATATTCCTACAGGGCTTATGACAGCGAAAGCAGGATCCGAAAGGGATTTGTAGATGCCTCTTCGACAGCTGCAGCTATAGAACAGCTTGAGGGCAGAGACCTTGTGGTTGTGGAAGTTCTTGAAGCAGGACGGAGCAAAAAGATCCGCAAAGGTGGGAGAGGTCTTAAACTTGAGGAGCAGGCAGATTTCTGCAGAAATGTCTCCTCCTACCTCAAAAGTGGCCTGCACCTTGCGGATACTCTCAGGATACTGTCAAAACAGTCTCAGGGCAGGAGAATAGGTGATATCTATTCCCTGTTACTTGAAGATGTCGAGGGAGGAAAGACTTTTGCATCTTCCCTGAGGGAAACCGGTTTTTTCAGGGAAAGTGTAACGGGAGTTATTGAATCGGGAGAGAAGAGCGGAAATCTGACCACAGTTCTTGATCAGCTTGCCGAGCAACTCGGTGTAGAGGTTTCTCTCCAGAGGAAGGTGAGATCAGCTCTCACTTATCCTGTTGTTATGACGGTGATCGGCATTGGTGTAATCACCTTTCTGCTTGCCTACGTTGTACCAAGACTTTCTTCTCTTTTTGAGGATCTCGGTCAGGCTCTCCCTCTGCCAACGAGGATTCTCATATTCCTGTCTTACTGGGTAAAGACCCTTGCAATACCAGGCTTGATCCTTTTTCTGGTCCTTCTCCTTGTTTACAGGAAAAAGGGCAGGAAGGGTTTACCTTTTTTTCGAAAGATCAGAAAGAAAGTTACCTTTGCCCTTGTCTCATCCCATATTGCTACTCTCCTTGAATCAGGTATTCCCCTTGTTCAGGCCCTGCGTATGTCTTCAACCATGGACTCTGAACCTGAAAGGTGGACAAGAGTGGCAGAACATGTAAAGGCAGGGTACAGGTTCGATAAAGCAATGGAAAAAGAGGGTTCTTTTCCGGATGACATGATCTACATAATACGAGTGGGGGAAATGGGAGGAGATCTACCCGGTTCTTTAAGAAGGATTTCCGAAAATTACTGGGAGACAAGCAAGTCTCTTATGGAAAGCATGACCAACCTTATAGAGCCTGTGATGGTACTTTTTCTCGGTATAGCTGTGGGGTTTGTCGTTGTTTCTATCCTTCTGCCGATCTTTGATCTTTCGAGTCTGGTTAGATAATACTGTAAAATGACCAGTTTGTGACTTTTTTACGTCATGGATAGATATATCTGCTGTAATCGATGGAGGTGTCCAAATTGAATCTGAAAACGGGTAAAGGACGGAAAAAGGGATTTACTCTTGTTGAAATACTTGTTGTCGTCGTTGTCCTTGGACTGCTTGCTTCTCTGGTAGTTCCCAGGATCGTAGGAAGGGGAGAAGAGGCCAAAAGAACTGCTACTCTTGTGCAGATAAGAGAAATTGAGCAGGCTCTGGATCTTTTCAAACTTGATAACGGATTTTATCCTACTACAGAGCAGGGTCTCACTGCTCTGGTGGAAAAACCGGGAGTTTCTCCAGAGCCCAGAAAATACAAGGATGGCGGATATATGAAAAAGATTCCTGTGGATCCCTGGGGAAATGAGTACATGTATCGCTGTCCCGGAGATCACGGGGAGTTCGATCTTTTTTCACCTGGTCCGGACGGAGAACAGGGCGGAGAAGGAGACAACGCAGACATAACCAACTGGGAATAGCATGGGTTCCATGTCTGGCAGGAAGGGTTTTACCCTTGTAGAGCTGCTTGTTATTGTAACTCTTCTTTCACTCCTGGCTTTTCTGGCCTTTCCGCGTATCGCTGCAAGATACGCGCCGGAAGACCTCTATCTTCAGCGAGGTCTTACCCAGTTGATGAGCCATGAAGGAGCACAATCTGGGATAAGGCTTTTTGTGGGCAAGGACGGAAAGTTGACAGCCGAAAGAAGAACTGTAGATCCGGAAGGTAACTTTGTTTGGGAAAAAATAGATGTAAAATGGTTTGACATTGACGGAAAGTGGAAGGTAGATCCTGAATTCTGTTATATTTTTCCGGATGGTACCTGCTCTCCCTGGAGACTTGAGTATTCAAAGAGCAACAGGGAACCTGAAGTCTTTTTTATTACTGTAACCTGTACAGTATACGGGGGTTCATCATGAAGTGCCCCCGTATACTGTAATTGAGTCAGGATATCTGCAGTAGCTCCCTGTACTTGGGATAGGGCCAGAGATCGTGTGCAATGTACTGTTCGCTTATGTCACAGAGAGACCTTGTCTCCTCGAATACTGGAAGTGCCTTTTCTGTATATACCCTTGCTTTTTCTTCTGTATCGGCATTCTGGACGGATTCCCGGATATCTGCAAGCCTTGTTATGGTTTCGACCAGATCGCATTTCAGATTGCCGAGGGTTTTGAGCTGAGTGGACCATGGGTCCCTGCCTTCCAGGGAAATGCCTTCAAGAGCTGCGAGAGAACCCTTCTCAAGCAGTATCTGCCTCGATATGGCGGGAAGAACTCCTTCCCAGACCATTGAGCTTAGAACGCTCATCTCGATATCAAGAGTGTTAACATACTGCTCAAGCCTTATATCGTAATATGCGGTTATTTCCCTGTCCGTCATTATGCCAAGACCTGTAAAGAGTTCCCTGTGTTCCGGTATGAGGAAAAGTTCAAGGGCTTCAGGAGTTGTGTTTGCAATTGTAAGTCCCCTTCTTTCTGCTTCCTCTACCCATTCATCTGAATAACAGTTGCCCTCGTAGCGTATGTTTTTGCTTTCTTTTGCTGCGTATTTTATTGCATCAAGTGCGGCATCTATAATGCCTACTTCGTTCAAACGTGACTCTATCTTTTCTGCCATTTTTTCAATGCCCCAGGCCCAGATAGCTGTAAGCACAGTCAAAGGGCCTGCAGGAGACTGGGGGGCACCGGGAGCGCGAAATTCAAACTTGTTTCCGGTGAATGCCAGCGGGGCGGTTCTGTTTCTGTCAGTGTTATCCAGAATTATGGAAGGCAGCCTTTTTAACCCGAGATCCAGACTGTTCTTTACAGGAAGATCCTCTGGAAGACCTTCTTCAATTTTCTGGAGGATATTTTCCAGTTCCCTGCCCAGAAAGACGCTCATGATTGCAGGAGGAGCCTCGTTACCTCCCAGGCGGTGCATATTACCCGGTGAGGCGATAGTAGATCTCAACAGGTCTATGTGTTTTGACAGTCCTAGAAGCAGAGCACTCAGGAA
>CAZFJG010000006.1:0-14955 GCA_964519285.1 uncultured Synergistales bacterium
TCCATTTTCAGAAGGTCGTTAACAGCATTTTCAAGTGTTTCTGTGATGTTGTTGACAGCAAGCTTCATGCCGTAGCCGTATTCAGCGTTGTCCTCAAAAAGTGAATTGGCCCATGCAGGACCCTGTCCTTTGGAATTAACAGAGTAGGGAGTTGCTGGTGCAGATCCTCCCCATATAGATGAGCATCCTGTTGCATTGGCGATGATCATTCTGTCACCGAAAAGCTGTGTTGCCAGTTTTGCATAAGGTGTTTCACCGCAGCCGGCACATGCTCCAGAGAACTCAAGGAGAGGCTGAGAGAACTGGCTTCCCTTGACGTTGTTTTTGTTTACTCTGTCTGATTTATCGGATAATGTAACAGCAAAATTCCAGTTAGGTACCTCTTTTTCTGTCTGGGTGGACAGAGGTTTCATCACAAGAGCGTCTACCGGACAGATGTCAGCACAGTTTCCACAACCAGTGCAGTCCAGGGTAGATACCTGGATCTTGAACTTGAGTCCTTCAAGTTCTTTTCCCTTTGCATCCTGGGTTTCAAAGGATGATGGTGCTTTTGAAGCCTCCGACTCATCCATAAGGAAGGGGCGGATGGCAGCATGAGGACATACATATGAACACTGATTACACTGAATGCATTTGTCGATCTGCCATTCTGGAACGTTAACAGCTACGCCTCTTTTTTCATATGCTGTAGTTCCGTTGGGGAAACTTCCATCCTCACGTCCGACGAAGGCACTTACAGGAAGTTTGTCTCCGTTCTGGCTGTTCATAGGAATACAGACATTTTCTATGAACTCGGGAAGATCTGTTTCTTTTTCTGTTTCATTCCCTGAAGCGTTCTTCCAGGAATCAGGTACATCGATCTTTTTAAGAGCTCCAGCTCCCTTGTCAACAGCTTCATTGTTCATGTTTACGATTTTTTCACCTTTCTTGCCGTAAGTTTTCTTTATTGCCTCTTTCATGTACTTAACGGCGTCATCAAAAGGAATGACTTCAGCAAGCTTGAAGAAGGCGGACTGCATTATCATGTTTATTCTGTTTCCAAGGCCAATTTCCTGGCCAAGGTCAGTACCGTTAAGTACGTAAAGATTAATGTCCTTCTCGGCTATCTGACGTTTCATGGATGCAGGAAGGTGTTTCTCCAGATCTTCAAGGGATGACCACTGGGTATTCAAAAGGAAAGTTCCACCCTGCTTTATTCCTTCAAGGAGGTCATACATGTGGACGTATTCCTGTTTGTGGCAGGCTATAAAATCTGCCTGGTCGATAAGGTATGTTGATTTGATGGGTTTCTTTCCGAAACGAAGATGGGAGATGGTAACTCCACCGGACTTCTTGGAGTCGTAGGCGAAATAACCCTGTGCGTACATATCTGTGTTATCTCCTATGATCTTGATGGAGTTCTTGTTGGCTCCGACTGTTCCATCTGAACCAAGACCCCAGAACTTGCAACATATAGTTCCTTCAGGTGTAGTGGAAATTTTCTCCTTGACCGGAAGAGATGTGTAAGTTACATCGTCAACAATGCTTATCGTAAAGCCATCTTTGGGTTCAGGAAGTTTAAGATTATCGAAAACTGAATTAATATCAGATGGAATAGTGTCCTTCGATCCAAGACCATATCTTCCACCAACGATAAGAGGAGCATCTTCCTTTTTATAGAAAAGAGAACGTACGTCGAGATAAAGAGGTTCGCCAAGGGCCCCTGGTTCTTTGGTCCTGTCGAGAACAGCAATTCTTTTGACAGTATCCGGAAGCTCCTTGAAGAAGTACTTTGCAGAAAATGGTCTGTATAGATGGACCTTGAGAATACCTACTTTTTCTCCTCTGGCAAGAAGATAGTCGACAGTTTCTTCAGCGGCTTCACAGGCTGAACCCATTAGTATCAGGACGTTTTCCGCTTCAGGATGTCCATAGTAGTTGAAAGGTTTGTATTCTCTACCAGTTACTTTGCTGACTTTATCCATGTAATCTGCAACTATATCAGGAATTGCTTCGTAAAACCTGTTGGCAGATTCTTTTGCCTGGAAGTAGATGTCAGGGTTCTGGGCAGTCCCTTTTGTGTAGGGATGTTCGGGATTGAGTGCCTTGGAACGGAATTCTTTCACTTTGTCAAAGTCGACCATTCCAGCAAGATCATCATAGTCCCAGGCCTCGATCTTCTGAATCTCGTGGGAAGTCCTGAAGCCATCAAAGAAATGAACGAAGGGAAGGCTGCCCTTTATTGCGCTGAGATGGGCTACCGCGCCAAGATCCATGGCTTCCTGGACACTTCCCGAAGCGATAAGACAGAATCCAGTTGCCCTTGCCGCTGTAACGTCGCTGTGATCACCAAAGATAGAAAGTGCATGTCCTGCTACCGCACGGGCACTTACATGAAATACTCCCGGCAGTAGTTCTCCAGCGATCTTGTACATGTTGGGGACCATAAGGAGAAGTCCCTGTGAAGCTGTGAAGGTGCTGGTCAAAGAACCGGCTGAGAGACTTCCGTGTACGGCTCCTGATGCTCCTCCCTCTGACTGAAGTTCTGCTACCTGAACGGTCTTACCAAAAATGTTCTTTCTTCCATGAGCTGCCCATTCATCGATAAACTCTGCCATCGGTGAGGAAGGTGTGATCGGATAGATCGCTGCGACATCAGTAAATGCATAAGCTACATGTGCTGCTGCAGTGTTACCATCCATGCTTTTCCACTTGTTTGACATATAATTACCACCTCTTTATTATTTTTCCATCTTTCTTCACTGGAATTAAGATGGACTTACGATCAATCTGGGAAAATACAGAAATCTACTTTGCGCCTTTCATTATTAAAAGATAACATGGTTATCACGATTCTGAAAGGACTTCGTATTTACTATGGTACGGTCCTTTTGTGCTTTATATAATACCTTTGCGTATCATATTATAAAACATGTGTATTTTTGCACAACCTTTTTGTGGATCTTTTACAATATTTGTTTTAAATATCTGTTGCAAGAGAACCTGATTAATCATTTGACTGTATCGAAGAAACGGAGTTGGTAATAAATGGATAGCGGCATATTCAGCAGAACAGTTGTTCGTCCGGAAATAATGAAACAACCAATGTTCAGTAAGGAAAAGTTTCCAGATTTTGAAAAGATCTCGGTGGAAATCGGCTTTGGAAACGGAGAAAATCCAGTTCATCTGGCAGTTGAAGAACCAGATACCCTTGTGGTGGGCATTGAACTTTCTTTTTCATGTATTATGAAGCTTTTGAAGAAAACCTCCAGGTTGGGACTGAATAATGTCAGAGTTTTAAAAGGAGATGCCAGGTTTATTCTGAGAGAATGTTTTGATGATGGAGTTATCGACGGTCTTTTTATGAATTTCCCCTGCCCCTGGCCAAAAAAAAGACACATTAAACGAAGAGTTACAAACTCGGATTTTATGGATACTGTAGCTTCCGTCCTTAAAACAGGAGCCTTTTTTGAAGTAGTTACCGACGAATACTGGTATGCCCAGGCAATAAGGGATAGTGTCGCGGGAAACAAAGTCCTGTCTGTTGATTCTCTTGAAGAAAATCCTGGCAGAAAGATAAGGACAAAGTATGAAAGAAAGTGGCTTGAAGAGGGAAAGAATATTTACCTTGTGAGTATACGAAAGAAGTCAGAACATAATATTGAAAGAATAATTCAGGGAGCTGAAAAAGAAATGCATTGCAAATTACCGGGATCGGAAATACTTGCAAAGGATCTTAAACAGATGAAAGGATCAGGCAGTAGTGAAGGAGCTGTTCACTTTGTTTTCAGGAACACCTACACCGACACAGAAGAAAGGAATATTTTTCTTCTTGAATGTATATCTACTGACGAGGAATTTGAACAAAAGTTCTATTTCAAGGTTGTTAACGATCCCGGAGGAGCCATGATTAAGCTTGATGCTACTACTCCTGTCTTCAGAACTCCTGCGGTTAAAAAAGCTCTGCAGTTTCTTTGTGAAAGTTTGGGCTGAACAATGCAAAATCCCGATCAACAGCATAACAGTGATACCATCTGTTTTTCTCCTGTTGGTTACGTCCGGTCAAATATAAAGGGGAAAAAAGATCCGGAATATTTCAAAGGAACTGAAAGTATTATAGAAATCCTGCCGGAGTATGAAGAGGCTCTTGACGGACTTGAGGAAGTTGACTCTATCATTGTATTGTTCTTTTTCCACAAATCCTACGATCATCCTCTGAAGGTACATCCAAGAGGTGACATGACGAGACCTCTGAGAGGTGTTTTTGCGTCACATTCGCCGGAAAGGCCGAACCTTATAGGAGTTACCAGATGCTCTGTAATAGGAATAAAAGGACTCTTTATAACCGTAAGAGATCTGGATACTATAGATGGAACACCTGTACTTGACCTGAAACCTTACAATAAATGATACTAAAAAAGAGGGGAATGCCCATTGAAAGAAGCAAGACCTACCACAGGCAAGGTGCTCCAGGCGCTATTTAATATATTGGGACCTTTAGAAGAGCAGGGTTTTCTGGACCTATTCTCAGGGACGGGAAAAGTAGCGAAGGAAGCCCTGAACAGAGGGGCTTCTCCTGTTGTGGCAGTAGAGATAGTTAAGGCAAGATGCAGGGAAATCGATAAGTTCCTTTCAGTTGGAAATGAACACAACAAAAAAGTGCTTTGTATGAACATCAGAAGGGCTCTGAGATGGCTTGATAAAAAAGGTTATTCCTTTCATATTGTTTTTGCAGACCCTCCTTATGATAACGGATGGGGGAAGGATCTTCCATTACTTCTTTCCAGTTATGGTTCCCTGCTTGCTCCAGATGGTATCATAATAATCGAGCATTCAGCTGATGAATCCGTTGTAACAGAAAATACCAATCTAAAAAAGACAGACCAGAGGAAATATGGTAATACGGTACTGGATATACTGGTAAAGGATCATCCAGGCAAATATGGATCGGAGAGTGAATAATTCATGAAACGTCCCATAAGGGCTGTCTACCCCGGCTCATTTGATCCGGTCACAAACGGACATATCTATATAGCAGAAAGGGCTGCAGCGCTTTTTGATGAACTGGTAGTCTCGGTTCTTCTTAATCCAGGCAAGAAGGCCACCTTCAATATTGAGGATCGACAGGCCATGGCAAGAGAAGCTCTGAGTCATCTGCCAAATGTCAAGGTTAACTCTTTTACAGGGCTTCTGGTAGATTTTCTGAGACAGGAACACAGCAGAATAATAATAAGGGGACTGAGGGCTCTCTCTGATTTTGAATATGAATTTCAGCTGGCCCTGATGAACAGGCAGCTTGCCCCGGATATTGAAACTCTTTTCATTGTTACTGACGCTAAATATTCTTATCTTTCCAGTCATGCAGTAAAGGACATCTTCCACTTCGGGGGTCCTGTGCAGGATATGGTGCCACCAGGGGTCTACCGTCGTTTAAGGGAAAGATTCGGAAGAACCTCTCCAAAACAATAAAAACATCACAGGACAACCGGTCGGGCTTTTTTTTCCCGTTCCATGTCCGGTTTGTCAAGGAGGGATTCCCATATCCTTGATGCTCTGTGTTCCATGTCCATCATTTTTCTGGAAATATCTGAAAAAGGGGCAGAACTTTTTGTAATAATGGGCAGACCGGAAACTTTTCGTGATCTCTTCAGCAGATACTGACCTTTGGAACTGTATCCAAGTACCCTGATATACTGAGGACCTGCAGCCTGGAAATTTCTGTTCTCATCGTGATCTAAAGCAATAAGGGTATGGATTATTCCACGCTGGATCCTTCCCCTTGCATGTCTTCGGGAAATGCTTCTTGAAATAAGGTCTTCAAGGCATTCTGATCCTTCAGATATTCTTTTTAGCCTGCGGAGAAGACCTTCACCCATCTCTGCGTATTCCGGATCGTCTCCAGGGTCCAGCCTTTCGAGTACTATGCGTATCAGAGGCCATAATCTTTCTGTATCAGCGAAGACTCTGCCGGATATTCTGCATTGCTCAAGTATCTTCCCCGAAAAGGAAGGAATATAATCAAAAGCTCTTTCAAACTGTCGGTTTTTTATTAGTTTTCTTATTGCTGTTGCGCTTGCAATGCCATTATCTGGTTCCATATCGTGATAAGATGTTCCTGTACGTTTAACTGGCAAGACTTTAATAGAGGATCCAGCCTGTTTCAACCTGCAGTTATATGCAACAGCGAGGGCATTATTGGATCCGGAAAGAAATTCTTCTGCTCCGGGAACCAGATGGTCAAGAGTTTTTGCCCTGGCTTCTACGAAAGAGAGCCCATGTTTTAAAAGTGCTTTAAGGTAAGTCTTGAAAGGATCTGGTTCCTGAATTAAAATGTTCGAGATTGTGTCTAGGATTATGGGGGAGGGTGATTCCATTCCAAAAGAAATGTGGGTGATTATCCCGCATTTTATCATTATGTCTACCGCTGCATTGGCAAAAGGTCCTGCATTGTGTGAAGAGAACACTACAGGCAGTTCCAGAACTACGTCGGCTCCAGCACAAAGGGCCATTTCTGCCCGTTCCCATTTGTCCAAAAGGGCAGGTTCCCCTCTTTGGGTAAAACTGGAAGAGAGGACAACTACTACACCTTCTGCACCGCTTTTTGAAAGAGCTTTGCTGAGGTGATGTGCATGGCCGTTATGCAGAGGATTATATTCAGCTACTATTCCCACAATACAGGAATTCATATTAATACCTTCCTTCTCGTGATGCCAAGACAATACTTCGAGAGAGGGATACAGGTCAAGTATAGGAGGATAAAATAATGAAGGTTTTAGTACTCAACTGCGGCAGTTCATCTCTGAAATACCAGCTTTTTGACATGGAAAAGGAAGAACCCCTGGCCAAGGGGCTGGTCGAACGTATCGGTATCGATGGTTCCAGGATCAAGCACACCAGGATCGGAGACGATCCTGTGGTAAAGAATGGAGCCATCCCTCATCACAAGGAAGCTATTAAAATGGTCCTTAATGAGCTTGTGGAAGGAAAGTGCAGTGTAATAAAAAGCCTTGACGAGCTTTCTGCCATAGGACACAGGGTAGTCCATGCAGGTGAAAAATTTGCCTGCTCGGTCCTGATCACCAAGGATGTCATCGACGCTCTTGAAGAATGTGTTCCTCTGGCCCCCCTTCACAATCCTGCAAACCTCCAGGGTATCGAGGCAATGCTGGATGTTCTCCCCGACATACCACAAGTTGGAGTTTTTGACACTGCATTTCATCAGACAATGCCGGATCATTCGTATATCTACGGTATTCCCTACCATTACTACGAGAATTATCGTGTAAGAAGATATGGATTTCACGGAACAAGTCATTTCTATGTAGCGAACAGAGCAGCCGAGATCCTTGGAAAATCTGTAGAGGATCTTAAAATAGTAACCTGTCACCTTGGAAATGGAAGTTCAATAACAGCGGTAAAAGATGGAAAATCTTTAGACACAAGCATGGGTTTTACGCCATCCCCGGGTGTTATTATGGGAACGAGATGTGGTGATATAGATCCTCTATTGCTGAACTTTATTGCCGAAGAAGAAGGTATTGATTACAAGACCATTGGTCACATACTTAATAAAGAGAGCGGAATACTTGGTATTTCCGGTCTTAGTAGTGATCTCAGGGACGTTGAGGAAGCTGCAGAAGAGGGTAATTACCGTGCAGAACTTGCCCAGAAGATACTTTATTACGGTATAAGAAAATACATTGGAGCATATGCTGCAGCAATGGGAGGACTGGATGTAGTCGTATTTACCGCAGGGATCGGTGAAAACAGTTCCCATGCCCGTGAAAGTGTATGTAAAGGACTTGAATTCCTTGGAGTGGAAGTCGACAGCGGTAGAAATGATGTCAGAGGAGAGGAAAGGATAATCAGTCCCGATAAATCCAAGGTAAAGGTAATGATAGTACCTACCAATGAAGAGCTGGTTATTGCAAGAGATACAAAAAAGATAATCTCGGAGAGTAATTAGATTTTAGAAGTCAGTTGTGTCTGGAGTGATATGAATGTCCATGACAAAACCGCCTGCTGAATGGCATTTTTATCTGACCCTGCCTGATCCTTCGGAAACAAGGCCCCTGTCAAGGGAATGGGAGGTCGAGGTTAAAGATACAATTGCATATGCAGGACTTGAATATGCATTTCGGTTGCCCCTCAAGGTGAGTATAGAGGGTTACTGGACAAAACCACACTTTTTTGTAAGCATGAACCTCGATGCGACAGTAGAAGTTCCCTGTGCAAGGTGTCTTGAAAAATCCGAGGTTGCAATAAAGGGACAATTCAGTTATCTTTATGGTCTTGTTTCGGATCAGGAAGAGGCCAGTGACGAGAGTGAAGATGAAATGTTTGTAGCTCTTCATTCTTGGAAATCGGTAATAGATATCAAAGATCAGGTATGGGAAGGCCTCGTGCTTTCGCTTCCGGAGAACGTATTATGTTCAAAAGACTGCAAGGGGTTGTGTCCTATATGTGGAAAGAACCTGAATGAAGGTGATTGTGGCTGCAACCGAGAAAGCACAGATCCCAGGCTTGATGTATTAAAGAAACTTTCAGAAGATATGAAGGAATAAGAAAAGGAGGCGATCAATTTGGCAGTACCAAAACAAAGAAGTTCTCATGCCCGTTCACATAAAAGGAAATCTCAGTGGCTTGGATCGGCCAAGGCTGCTGAAATGAGTGCATGTCCACACTGCGGAGAGATGGTAAGGAATTACCATGCCTGCCCGGAATGCGGTTATTACAAAAGTCGCAAGGTCATTGTGTCAAAAGAAGAAGAGTAATAATTCATCTTTCTCTGTTACAAACAGGAAAACTCAGATGGACAGGTTTTAAAAAGGGAGGCTTTGCCTCCCTTTTTTCTTTTTTTCTCTTGACCATACATGGCAAAAGTTTTATACTTTCGCTATTATTTTTGCAGCAGATATTAATAGCTGGTCTTAAAAGGATGATGCATGACTGTGTCCCTGACAAAATTACAAAGACAGCAGGAGTTGCTCAAGCTCGTAAAGAATAAACCCCTTCTTACCGATCGTGAACTGGCGGAGAAATTAGGTGCCAGTATTGGTACGGTTAGACTTGACAGGGCTCTTCTGGGAATACCTGAACTCAGGGAAAGAATGAAATCAATGGCTCAGGAAGCTACCAGTAAACTGACTTCTCTTCGACAGGAAGAAGTTATTGGAGATCTGCTTGAGCTTGAACCTGATAAATGGGCTCTTTCCATGCTTCAGACAAAAAAAGTTATGGGTTTCAGACATACAGATCTTGTCTGGGATCATTATATTTATGCACAGGCCAGTTCCATTGCTATCGCGGTAGTTAACGCGGAAATGGTTATTATAAGTTCAATGCGTGGAAGATTCAAATCCCATGCAAAAGTTGGAGATTCCGTAATAGCAAGAGCAAAAGTCGGCATTCACAAGGGCAACAGGTTCATAATAAGTGTTCGTTCAAAAGTAGATAATGAAGAAATATTTGTTGGACGTTTTATAGTTTGCTCAGTTGACGCAGAAAGTGAAATGTTCGTCGAGAGGGGAGTTCTGGATTGATCCTTGCACTTGATGCTATGGGAGGAGATCATGCACCACATGAACCCTGTAAGGGAGCAATATCAGCCTGTACAGAATTCAGTGATCTGGAGGTTGTACTTGTTGGTGACGAAAATAGCATAAAAAAATTAATAGAAGAGACTAACCCCGAAGTTCAATCCCGTCTGCACGTAATTCACGCAGATGAAACTATCAGTATGGCAGAGGTACCAGCCCAGGCTATAAGGAAAAAACGCAGATCAAGTATGAGAATAGCCATGCAGATGGTTCATTCCGGAGAAGTTCAGGGTTTTGTATCAGCAGGTAATACTGGAGCTATTGTAGCCGGAGGTGTCCTGGTAGCCGGAAGAATCAAGGGGATAGACAGGCCAGCCCTTGGAGTAGCTCTTCCTACACCTGGCAGAAAAACATTTCTTCTTGATGTTGGAGCTACTGTGAGATGTAAAGCTGAAAACCTTTTCCAGTTTGCTTTAATGGGGAATTTCTATTCTAAACACATACTGGGTATTCATGACCCAATGGTTTCCCTTCTATCTAACGGATCAGAGGAAATAAAAGGTGATGAAACGGTAATTTCCACAAGAAATCTGATAAAGAACAGTAATTTAAACTATACAGGATTTGTGGAGGGGGATGACATTCCCTTTGGTAAGACAGATGTGGTGGTATGTGATGGTTTCTCAGGTAACATTCTTTTAAAATTTGCTGAAGGTCTTGGGGGAGCTCTGTACAGTATTGTCAAAGAGGAAATGGGACATCGAATACTCCCTAAGGCAGGAATGCTCTTTATGTTGCCTATGTTGAAGGATCTAGCCCGCAGGCTGAATTATGAGCAACACGGAGGAACTCCCCTGTTGGGTGTTAACGGAGCAGTAATAAAGGCTCACGGACGTTCAAAAGCTCCAGCCATAAAAAGTGCATTGGTAGTAGCAAGGAACTTTGTACTTCAGAAAGGTACAGAGAACATCAGAAGGGAACTGGAACGGTAACAGGGAGGAGGTTTCTGATGGGTTTGCTGTGTGGTAGAAGAGTATCAATTCTTGGAACAGGTATGTATGTACCTGAAAATGTAATGACCAATGGCGATCTTTCCCGCATTGTTGAAACAAGTGATGAATGGATAAGGGAAAGGACAGGAATAACAGAGAGACATATTGCTGCTGAAAATGAGCTGACAAGTGATCTTGCGTACAATGCTGCCATGGAAGCTTTGCAGGAATGTGGAATTGATCCAGAAGAACTTGACATGATAATAGTTGGAACTAATACTCCGGATACACTGTTTCCTGGAGTGGCACCAAAACTTCAGGGAATGCTCGGTGCTTCAAAATCTGGAGCCAATGATATCCAGGCTGGCTGTACAAGCTGTATCAATTCACTTGTTATGGCAAGCGCTGGAATAGCTTCAGGACTCTGGGACACGGTTCTTGTGGTTGGAGCAGAGGTGCTTTCTCGTATACTCGACTGGAATGACAGGAATACATGCGTTCTTTTCGGAGATGGTGCGGGAGCAGTAGTGCTGGGTACAAAAGATAAAGGTAAAGGGACTGTCCTGTCCTGTGATCTGAAATCAGACGGAAATCGACATGACCTGATAACCCTTCCTGGTGGACTTGTAGAAAATCCTGCAAGTTCTGAGACTATTGCCCGGAGACTCCATTATGTTCACATGAAAGGTAATGATGTCTTCAAATTCGTAATCAGGATCCTCCCTCCTTATTTGAAGGATTTCTGTGTCCAGACTGATATACCATCTGAAGAGATAGACTGGTGGATCTTCCACCAGGCAAATCTGAGAATAATGCAGTCAGTTCTCAAAAGGTTAGGTGTTTCCCAGGAAAAAAGCATCGTTAATCTCGACAAATACGGTAACACATCAGCAGCTTCGACTTTAATGGCCCTTCATGAAGGTTACAAGAACGGGAAAATAAAAGAAAAAGATAAAGTACTCTTGACGAGCTTCGGCTCGGGAATGACCTATGGAGCCTTGATATTTCAGGCGTGAGGTGGTTTTATGTGGAAAAACAGATTAACTGAAATACTTAAAACAGAATATCCCCTTCTTCAGGGTGGAATGGCCTGGGTTGCAAATTCCGATCTTGCTGCAGGTGTGAGCAATGGTGGAGGTGTAGGAATAATTGCAGCCGGCAATATGCCACCGGATTTGCTGGAGGAGGAGATACTTAAAGCAAGAGAAATGACCGACCGCCCTTTTGGTCTTAATATTATGCTTCTGTCGGAAACCTCAGACGATGCAATACAGCTTGCCAAAAAACATAAAGTACCAATTATTACAACTGGTGCTGGAAGTCCGGGGAAAGTCATAAAAGAGCTTAAGCCAGAAGGTACGATCATAATTCCTGTTGTCGCTTCTGTGGCTCTTGCCAGAAGAGTTGCAAGACAGGGAGCTGATGCTGTGATCGCCGAAGGTAGCGAAGCTGGTGGACATATAGGTGAAATATCTACAATGGTTCTGGTCCCTCAGGTTGCGGCTGCAATAGATATACCTGTTATTGCAGCAGGAGGCATAGCGAACGGAAGAGGAGTTCTGGCAGCATTATCCCTCGGAGCTGAAGGAGTACAGATTGGTACAAGGTTTGTATGTTGTGAAGAATCTACTGTTCATCATAAATATAAGGAAAAGATCCTTTCAGCCAAGGATAGAAGTACAGTGGTTACAGGACAATATACTGGCCATCCGGTCAGATGCATAGGGAACAGACTTACAGCAGAACTGGAAAAACTGGAAAAGAAAAACGTCCCCATCGAGGATTTTGAGAAGGCAGGAGCTGGCAGTCTCCGAAATGCTGTCGTCTCTGGAGATGTGGACTGGGGGTCTGTTATGGCCGGACAATCTGCCGCGCTTGTAAACAGGATACAGCCAGCGGAAGAAATAATAAGAGAAATGTTTTGTGAAGCAGGTGAAACTTTTTGGATCCTCAATAAAAAGTATCATCTCGATGACAGGAAGTGATAAAGTTGAGTTACAGCTTAATTTTCCCCGGACAGGGATCTCAGTTTGCTGGAATGGGTAAAGAGCTCTCTGAAGAGTTTAATTCAGCCAGTAAGGTATTTGAAAAAGCGGATGAGGCCCTTGGATTTTCTCTAAGCAAAATTATATTCGAGGGTCCCGAAGAAGTCCTGAAGAAGACAGAATACACTCAGCCAGCTATTCTTGCAGCAAGCATAGCTGTTTACGAAGTCCTTAAGGATCTTTTGCCCGAATTTCCGTCACCAGAATTTATGGCGGGCCACAGTCTTGGAGAGTACACTGCTCTTGTAGCTTCGGGAGCTTTGACTCTCGAAAATGGAATAAAACTTGTTAATTTAAGAGGAAAGTTGATGCAGGAAGCCGTTCCCGAAGGAGAAGGTACAATGGCTGCAGTTCTGGGGCTGGGTAAAGAAGAAGTTGAAGAAATCTGCAAAATGGCATCTGGAGATCAATACTGCTGCCAGCCTGCCAATTACAATTCTCCTGCCCAGATAGTTATTTCAGGCCATGCTCAGGCTGTCAGCAAGGCAGTCACCTTGTCAAAAGAAAGAGGGGCAAAAAGAGCTGTACCACTTAATGTTAGTGCACCCTTCCACAGTGAGTTAATGTTTTCAGTAGCGGATAAACTCAGGAAAGCCGCTCTTGAATGTAGCTGGAATGAGCCCTCAGTGCCTATAGTTGCCAATGTCAGTGCCAAACCAGTCAGACATATTGATGAAATAATAGATGCACTTACCGAGCAAACGCACAACCCTGTTTTGTGGTCTGATTCTGTGCATTATATGCATGAACAAGGTTGTACTACCTTTTATGAACTTGGGCCCGGAAAAGTATTGACAGGTCTCGTTAAAAAATGTGAAAAGAGTGCATCGGCGTTATCAGCTATGGAAAAGAATGATATAGAAAAGATGAGGGACCATATGTCAGGGAGTGATCAATAATGGAAAACAAAACCAACATTGCCCTTGTTACAGGTTCTGGAAGAGGTATTGGAAGATCTATCGCACTGGAACTTGCCAGAAGAGGTCATGATCTAATTATCAATTATTCCAGAAGCAAAGGTCCAGCCGAGGAAGTATGCCACCTGATAGAAGCTGCAGGAAGAAAGGCTATGCCTTATCAGGCAGATGTTTCAGATCCATCGGCGGTAGAGGAAATGTTCAAGTCTGTTTCCAAAGAAATGGGGACAGTAGATGTGTTGGTTAATAATGCAGGGATAACGAGAGATAATCTTTTGATACGCATGAAAAACGAACAGTGGCACGAGGTGTTGCAATCCAATCTTTCCTCTGTTTATTATTGCACACGGGAAGCTGTAAAGAAAATGATAAAACAGAAATGGGGAAGAATAGTTAATCTTGCCTCTGTTGTGGCCCTGATAGGAAATCCCGGACAGGTTAATTATGTAGCATCCAAGGCAGGGATTATAGGTCTTACAAAGTCAGTTGCTAGGGAGTACGCATCAAAGGGAATAACAGTAAATGCCATTGCCCCGGGATTTATAAGCACTGAAATGACAGATGCACTTCCTGAAAATGCAAGGAATGCACTTTTGTCACAAGTTCCGGCCGGCAGGCCAGGTACACCTGAAGATATTGCGAAATTGGCGGGATTTCTTGCTTCTGCTGATTCATCATATATAACAGGACAGGTTATAGCCATAGATGGCGGAATGACCATGTGTTCTTGATCTCAGGAGGGAGGTGAAGTAAATGAAAAAAGAGGAACTTCTTGAACGTTTGAAAGAGATAATTATCGACAGACTTGATGTTGAAGAAGAACAGATAGTCCCGGAAGCTTCATTTGTTGAGGACCTCGGTGCTGATTCTCTTGACATAGTAGAGTTGATCATGGGGATCGAGGAAGAGTTTGACATTGAGATTCCGGATGAAGATGCGGAGAAACTTACTACTGTCGGGGAAGCTACCAATTATACCCTTAACAAGCTGGGAGTTGAGGAATAAGCTCCTTTCCTGAATAACCTTAGTTTACAGAGGGGAAGGGAGAATTCCTTCCCCTATTTTCCGGATTTCAAGGTTGGCCGGGGCTGTCCTTTGAAAAAAATAAGCCAGTATCCTGACCTGGAGGAGTGAATAATTTGCGAAGAGTAGTTATTACTGGATTGGGTCCAGTGAGTCCTATTGGTTATGGAAAAGATACATATTGGGAAGCATTAAAAGAAGGAAAGAACGGTATAGCACCAATAAAACTTTTTGATGTCGAAGATTATCCAGTTACCTTTGGAGCTGAAGTTGTCGATTTTGATCCAACATTATGGCTGGAAAAAAAAGAAGCCAGGCGGTCTGACAGGGTTATACATTTTGCCGTGGCAGCTGCGGATCTGGCTGTTAAAGATGCGTCTCTTGACGTTACTTCCCTGGATCCGAACAAGTTTGGTGTATATATAGGAAGCGGGCAGGGAGGCATAGAAACAAGCTTCAA